>NZ_JBATGR010000212.1:0-27936 GCF_049665975.1 Eudoraea sp. | reverse complement strand
GTTTTTAGCCTGGGTATTTTTAAACGATATATCCAAAAAAATGCCGGTGAAAAAAAGCTGGTGCGTATAGGCAAATGGACCTCAGCTATACTTGCGATCTTCGCCATTGGAATAGCTCCTTTTGTCGCCAATGCCCCTGAAGGACTTTATCAACTATTGCAGCAACTTAACGGCATATTCTTTATCCCGATCGCAAGTGTCATTATAGCAGGATTTTTATTGCCAAATGTTTCTGCCACAGGGGCAAAAGCGGGTCTGTTCTTTGGTTTGTTATTTTATGTCATGAGTTACTTTATTCTGAAAGTAGATCTGCATTTCGTGCATATATGGGGAATTGAATTTGTACTAAATATTTGTGTAATGCTTTTAATATCAAGGTTCTATCCAAATAGGGAAACTTTTGTCATTAAAGATGCGGGAATATTAAACCTGAAACCTTGGAAATATGCGAGATCATTTAGCCTGTTTTTGGTAGTATTCACCATTATTTTGTACCTTATACTAGGAAATGTTTAGTATGGAAAAAGTATTTAGAGATTATAATAAACCAGATGTAAATGCCGCAGTGCGAGACCATTATCGCAAAATGCGGGAAAGACAAACCTTTGAATATGTTCAAGATATGCAAAGGAAGTATTTGATGTTTAATAAGCCTATGGATCTCTGGGATGCAATGATACATTTAAATGACCTAATTGACGTGAGCGATCCTGATTTGGATTTGCCTAACGTACAGCATCTTATTCAAAGTGCTGAGGCAATAAGAGAAGATAAGCGACCAGACTGGATGCAATTAGTTGGCCTGATACATGATTTAGGAAAAGTGATGTTTCTTTGGGGAAACGATGAAGATGGAACAAGTCAGGACGAACAGTGGGGAATGGTTGGTGATGTTTTTGTCGTTGGTTGTGCGCTGCCGGAATCATGTGTTTACCCTGAATTCAATAAACTTAATCCAGATATGAGTGATTCCAGATATAGTTCTGAATTAGGAATATATGAAAAGCATTGTGGTCTGGATAATCTTACTCTTGCATGGGGACATGATGAATATCTATTTCAGGTATTACAGCACCATAAGGGAAACCTAATTCCGGAAGAAGGAATGGTTATGATAAGGTATCATTCCTTCTACCCATGGCATAGCGGTGGAAGTTATACTTCGCTACGCTGTGATAAAGACAAAAAATATTTAGAATGGATAAGAGATTTCAATAAATATGATCTCTATACTAAATGCAATAAAACCTATGATCTGGAAGAGATTAAGGATTATTATTTGCCCATAGCTGAAAAGTACCTCGGAGAAGGCCCAATCTATTGGTAGCGTAAGAACTTAATCACAATGTCTCAAAGCAGTATAGTTATTTACTTTGCTGCTTATGTTTTTATATTAACTAACGGTATTATTAGATTCTACCCTGATATTTAAAGTTTATCGACATATTTCCTTACATACATTGTATGTCTTAAAAACTTTTTCGTCACTATTTTAATAAATTATTTATGATATATTAACAATATAGGATGATCAAAATCATTAATTTAGAGTAAAATGGGTTGTAAATTTGCAACTATAGTTTTAAAAATCTAGATCATGAAAAACATATTATTAAGTAAATCAAATAATATTCTTTTATCGACGATAGCTGGGATTATTTTGTTCATGGGAACACCTGCAACACTCCATGCATCCATGTTCTTCCAGGATAACCCTCAGGAAGTAACATTATTCAACCAATTCAAAGGGGAGGTAGTTGATGCTCAGAACAATAAACCACTTGTATTTGCTACCCTAACGCTGGAAGGAAGTAATATTAGCACGATAACAAATACCGAGGGTAAATTTTTATTAAAAATTCCAACAAGCATCAAAGAGGGTAATATTATTGTAGCCTTTTTAGGATATAAAACTTCCGTAATTCCTTTTAATCAATTAAAAGAAAATAATAATAAAATTGCCTTGGCAATCTCAATCACTAAATTAGATGAAGTTAATGTTGTTATTCCTAAAAGTGCGCGTAATCTGGTTAAGGAAACACTGAGAAAAAAAGGGGAGAATTATTTTGAAGATCCTACACTAATGACAGCATTTTACCGGGAAACTATTAAGAAAAGGAAGAAAAATGTCTCTCTTTCAGAGGCTGTGGTGAACATTTATAAATCCTCCTATTCTTCCGGGCAAAAAGATGCTGTACAACTCTATAAAGCCAGAAAGAGTACAGATTACAGTAAACTGGATACCCTGGCACTCAAACTACAGGGAGGACCTTTTAATGCTCTTTATGTAGATATTATGAAGTATCCGGAATATATCTTTAATGAAGTTACCATGGATGATTATGACTTTAGTTTTGAAAGAACCACAAGGATAAATGATAAATTGATTTATGTAATAAATTTTAAACAACGTCCTGAAATAATTGATCCTCTTTATATGGGGAAATTATTTATTGACGCCGAAAATAAGATTCTTACCAGCGCTATTTATTCTTTAAACATTACAGATAAGGAAAAGGCCAGTAAGATGTTTGTTAGAAAAAAACCCCGCAATGCAAGAGTTTACCCTGTTGAAATTGCCTATAGAGTGGATTATAGGGAAAAAAACGGAAGATGGTATTATGGATATAGTAACGTCCTTTTAGAGTTTAAAATCAACTGGGATAAAAAACTGTTCAATTCGGTTTATAGTATGAGCGCAGAAATGGCGGTGACAGACTGGGAAAAAAATATTACCGGCGAAGTACCTAAAACTAAGGATAGATTAAAGTCTTCTATTATTCTCAGTGATGCCGCTATTGGTTTTACAGATCCGGATTTCTGGGGTGAATACAATATCATAGAGCCCGAAAAATCTATCGAATCTGCAATCAAGAAAATACAACGGCAGCTAAAAAAGTCTAATCCTAACGGAGGGGAATCCATACCTTAATGTTATTTTAAGAATTAATCTTTAATCGGCCTCAAATGAGGCCGATTTGCATTAATATGGTCTGTTCACTAGTTCCAAATGTCAAAGAATCGAAACTTGATAGTTATGAACAATTGTTTATAAAAGAAGTTCATAGATTGTTGACTTTTAAATTCTATAAAAAATTGATTATTACTTAAAAATGACGTATTTTTAATTTATGGTTTAAGGGGCTTATCTGTCTAGGGTAGATCATTAAAACCATTGTATAGTTGACGTTCTGTATATTATTGTTTAGTCTTAAAATTAAAGTAGGGTAATTTATTACAAAATTTTAACATGAGATGAGCGTAACGAAGGAGAGCTGTAGTTTTCCGGATGTATGTGGGTTCATTTGCGTTAAATTTATAGCTTAGGTTATATGTTTAAGATAATTGAATTAAAACAATGAGAAGAAACCTTCAGATGTTACTTGGTTGAAAAATTAAGAACAGAGAAAGATTCTAACGTTGATTTAGTTAGTCAAATGCAATCAATGGTTGCAGTACTGTACTTCGGTACAGAACAAAAAGTTTGCTAGCTATTTCTAGAAAGCCATATCAATGTACTTGTACAATGATATGGCTTTTGTTTTTTAATATTTACCCTTAACTTTCATTCCTTTGACGAGCTGCCTTAACTTAAATTAAAGTTTAAAAAACGGTGGTTTAATGACCTGTTAAAATTGTATATTTGCTGCGCTTTAAACAAACTCACTTTAATCTATGCCCAGAATAATATACACTAAAACCGACGAGGCACCGGCTTTGGCAACCCAATCATTTTTACCCATAGTAAAGGCTTTCACTAAAACGGCTGGTGTAGCCATTGAAGTAAAGGACATCTCCCTGGCGAGTAGGATTTTGGCAGCTTTTCCAGATTTTTTAGGGGAAAACCAACAAGTCCCTGATGATCTTACTGAATTGGGTAACTTGGCAAAAACCCCGGAAGCAAATATTATTAAATTGCCAAATATTAGTGCGTCAATTCCTCAGTTAAAAGATGCAATTGCAGAGCTGCAAAATAAAGGTTACCAACTACCAGATTATCCTGATGAGCCTAAAAATGAAAAGAGTTTTGAGATTAAGTCAAGATATGACCGGATTAAGGGCAGTGCTGTAAATCCTGTATTACGAGAAGGCAATTCTGATAGGAGGGCTCCAATACCAATAAAGAATTATGCCAAGAAAAACCCTCATTCAATGGGTGCCTGGGATAGTACCTCAAAGACACATGTTGCCACAATGGCACATGGTGATTTTAAATCTAATGAAAAATCGCGAACAATTAAAAAAGCCACTGATGTTAAAATTCTATTATCGGCTAATGACGATTCTGTAACAATTTTAAAAGAAAAAATAGCTTTGCTGGAAGGTGAGATTATTGATGCAACCGTATTGAGTAAAACGGCTCTTCTTAATTTCCTGAAAGAACAGCTTACAGATGCAAAAGAAAAAGAAGTCCTATTCTCAGTACATCTGAAAGCAACCATGATGAAAGTTTCAGACCCTATTATTTTTGGTCATGTAATGGAAGTTTATTTTGCTGAAGTGTTTAAAAAATATACGGAGCTTTTTGAGGAAATTGGCATTAGTTCTAATGATGGTCTCGAAATGCTTTACGAAAAATTAAAGACCCTTCCCGAGAATAAAAGAAAAGAAATTGAGGAAGATATAATGAAAGCCCTGCAAGATGGTCCCGATCTTGCCATGGTAAATTCGGAAAAAGGAATTACTAACCTCCATGTACCAAGTGACATCATTATTGATGCATCAATGCCTGCCATGATCCGTACTTCGGGTCAAATGTGGAATACGGAAGGAAAACTCCAGGATACAAAAGCCATAATTCCTGACAGTAGCTACGCAGGGGTTTATAAAGCTACTATAGATTTTTGCAAAAAGAATGGGGCTTTTAATCCCCGCACCATGGGAACTGTACCTAATGTTGGCCTTATGGCTCAGAAAGCAGAAGAATATGGCTCACATGACAAAACGTTCGAAATTAAAAAGAGTGGTTTTGTAAGTGTTATTGATAAGCTCACAGGAGAAGAGCTTTTAAAACATAAAGTTGAAGCAGGTGATATATGGAGAATGTGTCAGGTTAAAGATGCTCCAATTCAGGATTGGGTAAAACTTGCTGTATCCAGGGCAAGAACATCGAACACTCCTGCTGTATTCTGGCTGGATAAGGCACGTGCTCATGATGCAGAATTGATTAAAAAAGTTAATAAATATCTTCCTGAAAATAATACTTCAGGATTGGATATCAGAATTTTATCACCTGTAGAAGCTACAAATTTTACGCTAAATCGGATTATCGAAGGCAAAGATACCATCTCGGTGTCGGGAAATGTTTTGAGAGACTATTTAACAGACCTGTTTCCTATTCTCGAAGTTGGAACCAGTGCTAAAATGCTTTCTATTGTGCCCTTAATGAATGGTGGTGGATTGTTTGAAACCGGAGCCGGGGGTTCTGCCCCAAAACATGTGGAACAATTCCTTGAAGAAGGTCATCTGAGATGGGATTCATTAGGTGAATTTTTAGCACTTAGTGTATCGCTCGACTTTTATGGAAATAAAAATAACAATATCAAGGCTTTAGTTTTGGCCAAAGCACTGGATAAAGCCACTGAAGAATTTTTGGATAACGATAAATCGCCATCAAGAAAAGTAGGTGAATTGGATACCAGAGGAAGTCATTTTTATTTAGGCCTGTACTGGGCCAGGGCTCTTGCCAATCAAGAAGAAGATAGTGAACTTAAAAATACTTTTACAAAACTTGGTAATTCACTTGAAAAAAATTCCCAAAGAATTATGGAAGAATTGATTGATGCCCAAGGAACTCCTCAGGATATTGGCGGTTATTATAAGCCCGATCCTTCGCTTATGAGTAGTGCCATGAGACCAAGTAAAACTTTAAATTCTTTATTAGAACAAATTTGATACTAATTCAGTAATAAAAATAAAAGACCTCAACGTATTAAGTTGGGGTCTCTTTAGTTTAAAATACTGTTAACATCGATTTGATTTTAATCTTAATGTATACTTTTGAAGAAAATTGCTTTAATGTACCAACCCTTACGCCAATTCTTAATTACAATTTTTTTTCTTTCCTCAATTTGTCTCTTTTCTCAACAAAGGTTTACCATAAGTGGAACAATTACAGAAGCCTCGAGTAATGAAACTTTAATTGGAGTTACTTTACTGGTCCCTGAAATAAATACTGGCGTTACCACAAATGATTATGGTTTTTACTCCTTAACACTACCTGAAGGAGAATATCAAATTAGACTGAGTTATTTGGGATATCAGGACATAGTACAAACCATATCACTTACCGAGGACCTTAGATTAAATTTTGAAATGTTTGAAGAGGTCGAACAATTAGACGAAGTTGTGGTAACTGAAGATGTAGAAAAAATTAATATTCGCAAGCCTCAAATGAGTGTGAATACCCTTTCTGTACAAACTATTAAAAAGATTCCAGTGATTTTGGGAGAGGCAGATGTAATAAAATCTCTGCTTCTTTTACCAGGAGTCACCAGTGCGGGTGAGGCGTCTTCTGGTTTTAACGTGCGTGGTGGTGCAGCAGATCAGAACCTCATACTGCTGGACGAAGCAACTATTTTTAATTCTTCCCACTTGTTTGGCTTTTTCTCTGTCTTTAATCCGGATGCCATTAAGGACGTGAAATTATTTAAAGGCGGTATTCCTGCCAGATATGGAGGACGTGTATCTTCTGTCCTTGAAATATTTCAAAAAGAAGGGAATAGTAACAAATTCCATATGACTGGGGGCATCGGTGCCGTAGCAAGCAGATTACTGGCAGAAGGTCCGATTGTAAAAGATAAGGCCGCCTTTTTAATTGGCGGCAGAGCCTCTTATGCACATTTAGCTCTTCCACTATTTGATATTCCCAACAAAGCGTATTTCTATGACCTTAATGCTAAACTAAATTATAAAATAAATGAAAGGAATAATATTTACCTTTCAGGTTACTTTGGAAGAGATGTTTTTAGTATTTCCGAAAGTTTTGAAAATACCTATGGCAATAGTGTGCTCAACTTTCGATGGAATCATCTCTTCTCTAATAAATTATTTTCCAACCTCTCTCTAATTTATTCGGATTATTATTATGGATTGGAGCTGGATTTTGTTGGATTTAAGTGGAATTCAGGTATTAAGAATTTTAATGTCAAGTATGACCTTAAACACTATCTCAGTGAAAAATTTCAAATTAATTACGGGTTAAATAATATCTACTATAAATTTAATCCGGGGAAAATAATTCCAAACAGTCCGGAATCTGGAATTATCGAAGAACAACTTATTGAAAAATATGCTAATGAATTTGCGGCCTATGTAGATGTAGAACATAAGGTAACAGAAGACCTAAGATTACAATATGGCTTAAGGTTTAGTTATTTTATGAGATTGGGACAAGATGAACTAAACGTTTATGAAAATAATAATCCGGTAATTTTTGACCCCTTTCTACTTGTCTATCGCGAAGCAGAACCAATTGGAACCATAAATCCAATTGGTGAAACTTTATCTACATTCGCAAATTTAGAACCACGTATTTCTTTGGCCTATACCTTAAATCAGGATAATTCGTTTAAAGCCAGTTATACAAGATTAGCACAATACCTTCACTTATTATCTAACACCAGTTCACCTACTCCTCTGGACGTCTGGACACCCAGTGGTCCTTTTGTTAAACCACAGCTACTGGATCAGTATGCGCTTGGATATTTCAGAAACATTAAAAACGGGGATTATTCCTTTGAGACGGAAGTCTTCTATAAAGACATACAAAACAGAATAGATTATATAGACGGCGCAAATTTAATTGCCAATAATGCTATTGAGCAAGTAATTTTAAACGGCACAGCCCGGGCATATGGTCTTGAATTACTTTTCAGAAAAAACCAGGGAAAGTTTCAAGGGTGGCTTGCATATACTTTATCCCGCTCAGAACAAAGGACTCCGGGAAGAGCTCCTGTGGAAGACAATGGCAGATCTAATTTGGAAACAGGCATTAATCTCGGACAATGGTATAGCACTCCTTATGATAAAACACATGATTTTTCGGTATTTGGAAGTTACACCCTAAATAAGAAATGGACGTTTAATAGCAATTTTATTTTTCAAACCGGACAGCCTACCAATTACCCGGTGGGGCAGTTTGAATTTCAGGGCATTGTTGTTCCCTATTACGGATTACGAAATCAGGAACGCTTGCCGGACTACAACAGACTTGATATATCTGCTACGCTGACTCCAAAGAAAAATGAAGGGAGAAACTGGAAGTCCGAGTGGGTATTTAGCATTTATAACGTCTATAATCGTATGAATGCGGCATCTATTAATTTCAGGGAAAATCAGGATACCGGTGTTAATGAAGCTGTGCGTACTTCTATTTTTGGAATTGTACCCTCAGTAACCTATAATTTTAAATTTTAATCTCTACTATGAAAAAATACATCTACCTCTTAGTGGTTTTAGTGCTAAACGTTGCCTGCGAAGATGTCATAGACGTGGAAGTTCCCAATGAGGAACCAAGACTGGTTGTAGATGCCCTTATACGGGTTGATATAGATGAACAGTTTATTCCAGTGGAGGTTAAATTATCCTTAAGCAGCGATTTTTTTAATAATAATACGCCAACCACGGCAGAGAGTGTCGTGATCCTATACGAAGAATATGAAGGTAATAGGGTAATTGATACCCGCTTTTCTAATTTAGCTGAGTTAGTACCAGGATCCGGCATTTACACTCCGGACCCCAACTTTGATGCAGATCAAAGAATCCCTACCAATATATTGGATAGGAATTGGGTTTTTACCTTATTGATAACTCACCAGGGCCGGCGTTATCTTGCCACCACAAAATACGTACCTGCGGTTCCAATAGATTCTGTAATTCAGGGAGATGGAACACTTTTCAATGATGATGAAACAGAAGTAATAATAACGTTTACCGATGATCCTGACAGGGATAGTTTTTATCTTTTCGACCTTAGTTTGAGCGAATTTCTGGTCACAGAAGATAAATTTTACAAAGGACAGCAGTTTAGTTTTTCGTACTTCTATGACCAAATATTTGAACCCAATACGGAAATAGAGATTAGATTAATGGGGGTGGATCAGACCTTTTTTAACTATATGGATCTCCTCATTGAGCAAACCACTAATGATGCCGGGATTTTTTCCACCCCGGTGGCTACTGTTCGCGGTAATGTGTTTGATATAACCGATATTGATAATATTGATTTATTGGATAATGTTGAGCAACCCGATGTATTTCCATTGGGGTATTTTGCTATAGTACAGGAGTATAAACAAATACTTATAATACAGTAAAATTTGGCTTAAAATTTGAAAAAGTCACTAGGTATATTTTTAATCATTGTGATACTTATAAGCTGCGAGGATGTCATTGATGTTGAACTTCATCCCGATGTACCTAAAATTTATATTGAAACACTTTTTTGGCCTCTTCAAGTAATTGTATTTCCATTAAATTCCACAATTTAGGGAACAAAATATAGGGTAATATTCCTATTTTTGACAAATTGAAACAAATGAAGAAACGGTTTTGAGAACGAACAAAGAATTAATTATTAAAGGATTAAAATATCTGGCCTACACGCTTGTACTTATGTTTACAGCACCTTTTGTACTATCTCAGGCATTCAAAAATACCGAACATTCATTTTACCTCCCTGTACTCGTAGTTGGTTTCATATTGGCCATTGCTGCCATAGCTATGGGTTTTTATAGTATTAAGGTGCTAATGGAAGGTATTTTTACAAGCAATAAATAAATTATCAATAGAATATTTGCGTTTCTAAGTCCGACGAAAATCATTTAGGGATATTTTGCCTTCATATTCCTAAGATGCTATCTTTGCCAATTAAATCCTCATATCAGCGTATGATTAAAATAACACTCCCTGACGGTTCAGTTAAAGAGTATGAAAAAGGCATAACTCCTTTAGCTGTTGCCAAAAGCATTAGTGAAGGTTTAGCCAGGAATGTCATATCCGCAAAATTCAATGATACAGTGGTGGAAACAGTTTCGGCATTGAATGAAGATGGGAAACTTATCCTTTTTACCTGGAGTAATACAGAAGGTAAAAAAGCATTTTGGCACTCTTCCTCACATATAATAGCCCAGGCCCTAGAGGAGTTATACCCCGGAATAAAACTTACTATTGGCCCGGCTATTGAAAATGGGTTTTACTACGATGTAGATTTTGGGGAGCAATCCATTTCTGAAAAAGATTTTCCGGCAATAGAAAAAAAAGCTCTGGAAATTGCGCGTGGAAAACACAATTTTAAAATGCGTTCAGTTGCCAAGAAGGATGCGTTACAATTTTATAAGGACCAGAACAATGAATATAAGGTAGAGCTAATTGAAAATCTTGAGGATGGCAGCATTACATTTTGTGATCACGATACCTTTACTGATTTATGCAGAGGCGGTCATATCCCCAATACGGGTATCGTTAAAGCGATTAAAATAATGAATGTTGCAGGAGCCTATTGGCGTGGCGATGAGAATAAAACACAGCTCACACGTGTTTACGGCATTTCCTTTCCAAAGCAAAAAGAACTTACGGAATATCTGGAATTGCTGGAAGAAGCGAAGAAAAGAGATCATAGGAAGCTAGGTAAAGAATTAGAATTATTTACTTTTTCTAAAAAAGTAGGGCAAGGTTTGCCACTATGGCTTCCAAAGGGAGCAGCTTTGAGAGAACGCCTTGAAAATTTCCTAAAGAAAGCTCAAAAAAAAGCTGGTTACGAAATGGTAATTACTCCACATATTGGGCAAAAAGAATTGTATGTTACTTCCGGACATTATGACAAATATGGAGAAGATAGTTTTCAACCTATTCATACCCCTAAGGAAGATGAGGAATTTTTATTAAAACCAATGAATTGTCCTCATCACTGTGAAATATATAATTCAAAACCATTGAGCTATAGAGAACTCCCAAAACGTTTTGCTGAATTTGGCACAGTTTATCGTTACGAACAAAGTGGCGAACTTCATGGACTTACAAGGGTAAGGGGTTTTACGCAAGATGATGCACATATATTTTGCACACCAGATCAGTTACATCAGGAATTTATTGATGTGATTGACCTTTCACTTTATGTTTTAGGCTCATTAGGTTTTGAAAATTTTACCGCTCAGGTATCTTTACGAGATCCAGACAAGCCAGAAAAATATATTGGTTCTATCGAAAACTGGGATAAAGCTGAAAATGCAATTATTAATGCAGCTGAAGAAAAAAACCTGGATTTTGTAATTGAAAAAGGTGAGGCTGCGTTTTACGGTCCTAAATTAGATTTCATGGTCAAAGATGCCCTTGGCAGAAACTGGCAATTGGGTACAATTCAAGTAGATTACAACCTTCCAGAACGCTTTGAACTTACTTATAAGGGCAGTGATAATGAGGCACACAGACCTGTTATGATACACAGGGCTCCTTTTGGCAGCATGGAACGATTTGTAGCCTTACTACTAGAACATACCGGAGGAAATTTTCCATTATGGCTCACACCAGATCAGGCTATTATTCTGCCTGTAAGCGAGAAACATGAAAAATATGCCAAAAAAGTTTTAAATTCATTGGAAAATGACGAAATTCGCGCGCTCGTTGATGTTAGGAACGAAACCGTTGGGAAGAAAATACGTGAGGCAGAAATGAATAAAATACCATTCATGCTTATCGTAGGTGAAAATGAAGAGGCACAAAATACAATTTCGGTCCGTAAGCACGGGGGTGAAGACTTGGGAATGCTTAGTCTAAATGAATTTGCAAACTTGGTCGAAAAGGAAATAAGTAGTACCTTAAAGTCATTTTAAAAAAATTAACGTTTAATTAAATTTATCAGTCATAGCAATACGAAGAAGATTTAGGCCCCAACCTCGGAGGGAAAACAAGAATCCTCATAATATTAATGAAAAAATTACATCACCAAGTGTTCGCTTGGTAGGTGATAATGTGGAAGTGGGGGTATATCCCATTGCTAAAGCAATTGCCCTGTCAGAAGAACAAGGCCTGGATTTGGTGGAAATTTCACCAAAAGCTGATCCACCAGTATGCAAGATTATAGATTACAAGAAATTCCTTTACGAGCAGAAAAAGCGAGAAAAGGTGATGAAGGCGAAAGCTACCAAAGTTATCGTAAAAGAAATTAGATTTGGGCCTAATACAGATGATCACGATTATGAATTTAAAAAGAAACATGCAGAAAAGTTTCTTAAGGACGGAGCTAAATTAAAGGCCTATGTTTTTTTTAAAGGAAGATCTATAGTTTATAAGGATAAGGGAGAAATACTCTTATTAAAACTAGCTCAGGAATTGGAAGAATTAGGCAAAGTGGAGCAAATGCCAAGACTTGAAGGAAAGCGAATGACAATGTTCATAGCTCCTAAGACGAAAAAATAAGAAAGAGAAGAAGCGAGATTAATAAACAAATAGGAAGAAAATGCCTAAGATGAAAACAAAATCCAGTGCAAAAAAGCGATTTAAGCTTACAGGCTCTGGTAAAATCAAAAGAAAGCACGCTTTTAAGAGTCACATTTTGACAAAGAAATCTAAAAAGCGTAAGCTTAAGCTAACGCATTCGACATTAGTACATGACTCTGATGTCGCAAATATTAAGGGACAATTAGGTTTAAAATAAATTGTTCTTTGGGTAATTAGTATTAACCGTGGAGTTGGGCTTTTAAAAGTGTTTATAGAATAATTCTTTGAGCCGCCTACTACAAAAAATGTAAAAAAATGCCAAGATCAGTAAATTCAGTCGCTTCCAGAGCCAGAAGAAAAAAGGTGATGAAGCAAGCCAAAGGTTACTTTGGAAGACGTAAAAACGTCTGGACAGTAGCAAAAAATGCGGTGGAAAAAGCAATGGTATATGCTTATAGAGACCGTAGAAATAAGAAAAGAAATTTCCGTGCACTATGGATAACTCGTATTAATGCAGGTGCAAGATTGCATGGAATGTCTTATTCACAATTTATGGGTAAAGTAAAAGCCAATAAAATAGAGCTTAATAGAAAAGTCCTTGCAGATTTGGCAATGAACCACCCAGATGCTTTTAAAGCCATTGTAGATAAGGTAAAATAGTAAAAATAAATTCTCGCTTTAAAGCCCTGACTAAAACCGTCAGGGCTTTTTTTTACCTACAAAAAGTTAACTGCCAAAACAACTTAGGATTAAACTACGGCCTGAAGCGTTGTTTCTGTGTTCGCATAAATATATCCCTTGCCAAATGCCCAGATTTAACTGTCCTCTACTAATTGGAATTTGAATAGATGAACCCAATAGAGAAGCTTTTATATGTGCAGGCATATCATCTGAACCTTCATAGGTGTGAACATAATATGGCGCATCTTCCGGTACCATGATATTCATATGTGCCTCAAAATCTGAACGCACCGTTGGGTCTGCATTTTCATTAATAGTTAAGCTTGCCGATGTATGCTTTATGAACACATTTAGAATCCCCATCTTTATCCCTTGTAACTCTGGAAAGTTATCTTTAATAGTTTCCGTAATTAAATGAAAGCCCCGCTTATAGGGTTTTAATCGTATTTCTTTTTGATAAATATTCATCTCGTTAATTGTTATTGTAAAACTTCATGAAAGTTACTAGTAATTTAAACATAAAAAATACCTTTGCCCTTTACAAACAGAGACATGAATTTATCGGCAATTAAAATGGTAGTTACAGACATGGATGGAACGCTTTTGAATTCCAGGCATGAGGTAAGTCAACATTTTTTTGAATTATATGAGGAATTGAAAAAAAGGGAAATCCTTTTTGTGGCAGCCAGTGGCCGCCAATACAATAGCATTGCTGAAAAACTAAGTCAAATACAAAGTGAAATAATTATTATTGCAGAGAATGGTGGTTTGGTTATACACAATGATCAGGAATTGATTTCAACTCCTTTGGATCCAATTTCAAAGAATGCAATTCTTAGTATTATAGGTAAAATTGATGGGGCATTCCCAGTATTATGTTGTAAACATAATGCTTATATACTTGGTGACTCTCCGGAATTTATCAATACTCTTAAAGAATACTATACCAAATATGCGATTTTAGAAGATCTGCAGAAGTTTGATGGTGAAATAATGAAAATTGCTGTATATCACTACGATGGCTCGGAAAAACACATATATCCAGTGGTAAAACACCTGGAAGGCAAACTTAAGGTCAAAGTCTCTGGTGAAAACTGGGTAGATTTATCTCATATAAATGCCCATAAAGGTTTTGCGTTAAAGAAGATACAGGAGCAACACGGCATTGGCCCTGAAGAAACTCTGGTATTTGGAGACTACAATAACGACCTGGAAATGCTTGCCCTGGCAAAATACAGTTTTGCGATGGCCAATTCACACCCAAATGTTTTAAAAGCAGCAAATTACAGGACCCTAAGCAATGATGATTTTGGGGTAGAGCATATCCTGAAAAAACTAATAATGGATAAAAGTTAGGTCTTTTGTTTTTTCTTACGTGCTGCCGGAAATAAAACATTGTTTAAAATAAGCCGGTAGCCAGGTGAATTTGGATGAAGTTCCAATTCGGTCTTAGGATCCCCTACCCTATGCTGGTAGTCTTCCGGATCATGTCCTCCGTAGAAAGTGAAAAATCCTTTACCCTTTATGCCATGAATATATCGCGCTTCACCATTAATTTTATTTTCCCCTAAGACAAGTACAGTTGCCTTAACTTCATCTCTGGCAAAAGCCGTTGTCTGCCCCATAAAACCTTTAACCAAAGAGGTATGATTCTGGCACAGCATTGTTGGAACAGGGTCCCATTTTGCGGAAAAATCCATCAAGCTAAAATAATCAGTTTCCTTTGCAACATTGTTGCGTTTACTGGTCATATCAATTGATGAAAATTCATAGCGCAATGGGTTTCTTTCCAATGTAAAATCTGTAAAAGCAAAGGTCCTTTTAAAATCCAGCTTGCTTTGATAATTAGCATCTGACGGATCCCCATCAAACATAGGTTCACATATATCAATTCCATCTACAGCAAGAGCAATATCGAAACTATCCGTTGCGGAGCACATTGCAAACATAAATCCTCCACCTATTACATAATTTCTTATTTTAAGTACAACCGCTCTTTTCTCTTCTGAAACCTTATTGTATCCAAGCCTTGCCGCTAAGGCTTCAGCTTCCTGCTTCCCCTCAATATACCATGGAGCCGCCCTGTAAGCCCCATAAAATTTACCATATTGCCCTGTAAAATCTTCATGATGTAAATGAAGCCAATCGTATAAAACAAGTTTATTATCAAGTACTTCGTCGTCGTAAATAGTGCTATAAGGAATTTCCGCATAAGTCAGTGCCATGGTTACTGCATCATCCCATGGCTGATTATTCTTGGGTGAGTAAACCGCTATTTTTGGTGCTTTTTCAAGAATCACTGCTTCCTGATTTTTAGACGGACTACTTATCCCATCGAGAATTGATTGTGTCTGTCCGTCTGATAAGATTTCATAGGTAACACCCCTAATCTGGCACTCTTTCCTGATACTTTCGCCATCGGGTAATAAAAATGAACCTCCTCTATAGTTGAGTAACCATTGAACCTTTTGTTGTTTAGTTAATACCCAGTAAGTAATGCCGTATGCTTTCAAATGGTTTTCCTGACTTTCCGCATCCATGGGGATGAGAATTGTAGAAGCTCTGGATTGAAAGGAAGCCAAAAAAAGAAATAGAATTAGTACCAGAAAGGTGGTAGTGGCAGGTTTTCTAAATTGGAGTAAGCAGGTTTTAAAAAGGTACATCATTGTCATCCGGGTCTAAATCGGAATTCTCATTCATATTACTTCCAAAAGCTTCTTCGGCGTTTGGAAGGTTTTTTGTAATGAATGGATTATCCCCATCTATATTCATCTTTGACTGAAACTCAAATGGCGAATCAAAGTCATCCAAGTTATCAAATTTACCGAGTTGTGCAATAAACTTTAACCTAATATTATCTAAACCACCATTTCTGTGTTTAGCAACAATGAACTCTGCCTGTCCCTGGGTAGGTGTTCGCTCTTCATCATCCCATTCATCAATTTTATAATATTCGGGGCGATAAATAAAGGAAACGATATCTGCATCCTGCTCAATAGCACCAGATTCCCGCAGATCCGACAATATTGGTCTTTTACTACCTCCACGTGTTTCAACTGCCCTTGAAAGCTGAGACAAAGCAATTACCGGAACATTTAATTCTTTAGCCAGTGCCTTTAAATTTCTTGAAATAGTGGAAATCTCCTGTTCTCTATTTCCTCCTTTTTGGCTGCCACCCGCTGTCATTAGCTGCAAATAATCTAGAACTATTAGTTTAATTTTATGCTGTGATGCTAATCTTCTCGCTTTTGCTCTAAGATCAAAAATGGACAGTGAAGGCGTATCGTCTATAAATAAGGGAGCATTTTCGAGTGCTTTTACTTTTACATTTAGTTGTTCCCATTCATGTTTTTCCAGTCTTCCAGTCCTTAGTTTCTCTGATGGCAAACCGGTTTCTGATGATATCAGCCTGGTGATTAATTGAACTGAAGACATCTCCAAAGAGAAAAAGGCCACAGGGATATTGGAATTGACAGCCATATTCCTCGCCATTGACAGAGTGAGCGCAGTTTTACCCATACCTGGTCGCGCGGCTATAATTATCAAATCACTTGGCTGCCATCCGGAAGTAAGTTTGTCTACCTTGTCAAATCCGGAAGGAATTCCACTTAAACCATCTTTGTTAGATATTTCCTCAATTTTCTTTTTGGCCTGAATCACCAGATTTTGAGCTGTTTCAGCCGAACGCTTTAAATTTCCCTGGGTAACTTCATATAATTTGGATTCCGCGTTATCCAAGAGGTCAAAAACATCGGTAGAATCTGTATAAGCATCCTCAATAATTTCACTGGAAATTTTAATTAGGCTACGCTGAATGTACTTCTGAAGAATAATCCTTGCATGGAACTCAATATGTGCAGATGAAGCTACTTTTTGAGTCAATTTTATTAAATAAAAATCTCCCCCCACGGCCTCAAGTCGCTCATCCTTCCTTAGTTGGCTGGAAACGGTTAATAAATCCACCGGTTCCGAACTTTCGAACAGTTTAAAGATAGCTTCGTATATATATCGATGTGCATCTTTATAAAATGCATCAGGATGTAAAATATCTATAACCTCATCCACACCTTTCTTATCAATCATCATTGCACCAAGTACAACTTCCTCTAAATCAACAGCTTGAGGAGGAATCTTACCTTTCTCAAGGTTGATGATTGCTGGCTTGCCTATTTTATGACCAATAATTGGGCTGGGTTTTTCCATGGGGTAAAAGTATGCAATTAACCTTAAGTTAACTTTAAATTAAGCCTATCGGATATCAACCGTTAATTAACATTTAGTATGTTGATAAGTTACGAAATTGTGTTGATAACCAAAAAAATCCGGAGAATGAATTCCCCGGATTTTATTCATCCTGATAAAAACGCTGATTAGCCGTTAAATACGCCCATATTTGCGTACTTATTCATTCGGGCGGCAACTAATTCTTTTGGTGATAACTTTTTTAGATCATCATAATTCTTAGCAATTTTATTTTTTACGATTTCAAAAGTTTTTTCTCTGTTACTATGAGCACCCCCAGCTGGTTCCCGAACAATTTCATCTATTAATTTTAATTTTTTCATGTCTGTAGCGGTAAGTTTTAATGCCTCAGCCGCAATTTCTTTGTATTCCCAACTTCTCCATAAAATTGAAGAACAGGATTCAGGCGATATTACAGAGTACCACGTATTTTCGAGCATCAATACCCTGTCACCTACTCCTATTCCCAATGCACCACCGGAAGCACCTTCCCCTATAATCAATACAATAATTGGTACCTTAAGGCGGGTCATTTCAAGTATATTTCTGGCTATAGCTTCCCCTTGTCCTCGCTGTTCTGCTTCTATTCCCGGATAAGCACCAGGTGTGTCTATTAAACAAACAACAGGGATTCCAAATTTTTCAGCAGATCTCATAAGTCTGAGCGCTTTCCTATATCCCTCAGGATTAGCCATCCCAAAATTCCTGTACTGCCTGGTCTTTGTATTATATCCCTTCTGTTGGCCAATAAACATATAACTTTGGTCTCCAATTTTACCCAGACCACCAATCATGGCTTTATCATCTTTCACATTCCTATCCCCATGTAATTCTAAAAAGGTATCCCCACAAATGGCTTTAATATAATCCAGGGTATAAGGTCTGTTCGGATGTCTTGAAAGTTGTACCCTCTGCCACGCCGAAAGATTTTTATAGATATCTTTCCTAGTTTCGTCTAATTTTTTTTCAATTTGCCGGCAGGTCTCAGTTACATCAACATCACTCTCCTCGCCAATAATCTCGCATTTTTCCAATTGCTCTACCAATTCCTTAATAGGAAGTTCAAATTCCAAATATTCCATTAAAAAAGGTTTTTAATACTTCTAAAGATAGTATTAGTTTGATTGTCTGAACAAATATAAAATATTATGTCGTCTTATACATTAAATAAATAAGCACATCACAAAACCTTACCTTTTATTCCATTTTTAGTATTAGATTTTCCCCTATTCTTTAAGATACCATTAGCAATTATAGTAGTAACTATAATCAAGGCTCCAATATAAAAAAGATGGCTCATTTTTTCATTTTGTCCAAAAATTAAAAGTGCCAGAAAAATACCATAAACAGGTTCCAAATTAGTAGTGAGCATAACGGTATATGGGCTGATAAATCTCATAACCTTAATTGCAGCAATAAAAGCATATGCAGTACATACAGAGGCCAGTATAAAGATGAAAAACCAATCACTTAATGGAAGTATAAAAAAATCCTTAGTGAAGGATCCGTTAATTGCCAGATAAATTGAGATAAAGAGTACACCACCTATTAATTCGTAAAACGCTATAGCAGACGGCTTATTTGTTTTAATTAATTGTCCGTTAATTAAGGTAAAAATAGCTCCGAGGAGTGCAGAAATAAGAGCCAGACCCATACCTAAACTAAAAGAAGTATTTACATTAAAAATAAGGTATAAACCAAAAACAACCATCAAGCCAAATACCACTTCATACCAAATCATTTTCCTGCCATACCATATTGGCTCCAGAAATGCAGTAAAAAATGCGCCAGTAGACATTGTTACCAATGTAATGGATACATTAGATACTTTAATTGCTTTAAAAAATGTGACCCAGTGCAACGCTATTATAACGCCGGCCACCAACATAACCAATAACGTTTTATTACTTAGCCTAAGGGAATAATCCTTAAAAAAAATAAAAACTCCAACCAAAGAAGAAGCAATTAACATTCTATACCATACTAATGGTATTGCATCTATTGAAATTAACTTCCCAAGTACAGCCGTAAAGCCCCAAATAAATACAATCAGGTGAAGATGCAGGTAGTTTTTTAACTTATCGTTTGGCATTTTTAAGCAAATAATATCCTAAAATACCAAATACCAGATTTGGTATTATTACGGCCAGTAAAGGAGAAAAGCCAGATTGCTCGGCCAGAGTACCAAAAACTTTGTCAAAAAATATGTAAATAAAGGCAACCCCTATTCCAAAGGCAAGGTTAACGCCCATCCCTCCGCGGCGTTTCACCGAAGAAACTGCCACCCCAATAACGGTAAGAATAAAGGCGGTAATTGGTAGTGCCCACCGTCTGTATTTTACCAATATATAAGTATTTATATTTGATGCTCCCTTTTTCTTCTGAACCTCGATAAATTCATCAAGTTCAAATAAATTCTTGGTCTCAGCCACATAGGAAACTGGCGTTAAGTCTTCAATATTAAATATGAATAAAGTATCCAGCCTTCTTTTTTTCTCAATAATTTCAGTATTTGCCCTTATCTTCCGTTTAGTGTATGATGTTAATCTATACAAGCTGTCTTTTGGTACCCAGCGAATATTACTTGCAGATATCTTATAATCCAGTTGATTTTGATCATTAAAGTGTTCAAAAGTAAAATTGTAACCTATTCTTCTTGCCGGATCAAAACTACTGACATATATATAATCATTTTCATTCAGTTGGTTAAAAATATTACTGGTTACCCGGTCTTTTCTACCTCTTTTTAAATATTCAAACTTAAACTCATTATACCCTTTGCTCGCATTAGGCACAATGAACATTCCCATAAAAAACATCATTACCGCAATTATACTTGCTCCTATCCAGTAGGGTCGCAAAAAGCGGCTATATGAAACTCCGGAACTCAGAATAGCTACTATTTCCGTATTATTGGCCAATTTGGAGGTAAAGAAAATAATTGATAAAAACAAGAATATCGGAAACAACAAACTACCAATGTATATGGTAAAGTTGAGATAGTAAATTAGTATTTCATTCAGAGGGGCTTCATTGTCTATCATCTTCCCTATCTGCTCAGCCAGATTAAGCATGATGCCAATAGGTACAAAAAGCAACAACATCGTTCCAAAGGTGGCCAGATACCGTTTTAGTATGTATTTGTCTAATATTGTCATACTTATAATCTCTTATCCATCTGCCGCACCATCTGATCTTTCCAATTTAAAAAAGTTCCTTCCAAAATATGCTTTCTGGCCTCCCGAACTAATCGCATATAAAAACCAAGGTTGTGAATAGTGGCGATTTGCTTCCCCAAATATTCATTTGCCGCAAATAAATGCCGCAAATATGCTTTAGTGTATTCTCTATCAACGAAGGTAGTTCCCTCTTCATCAATCTGGGAAAAATCATTCTCCCATTTTTTATTTTTGATATTTATAGTCCCATGTGCCGTAAATAACATACCATTCCTTGCATTTCTGGTGGGCATTACACAATCAAACATATCTATTCCTAACGCGATATTCTCTAAAATATTAATTGGTGTTCCCACCCCCATAAGGTACCGCGGTTTATCCTTTGGCAAAATAGTACATACGACCTCGGTCATCGCGTACATTTCCTCCGCCGGTTCTCCAACAGACAGACCACCTATGGCATTACCTACTGCCCCGGCATTTGCAATGTACTCGGCAGACTGAATCCGCAGGTCCTTAAAAGTAGATCCTTGTACAATTGGAAAGAACGACTGCGAATAGCCATACTTAAAAGGTATCTTATCCAAGTGCGCTATGCATCTGTCTAACCATCGGTGGGTCATGCGCATAGATTGTTTTGCATAGTTGTATTCACACGGATATGGCGTACACTCGTCAAAAGCCATAATAATATCCGCCCCAATTGCCCTTTGGATTTCCATAACATTTTCGGGAGTAAACATATGTAAAGAGCCATCAATATGAGATTTAAACTTTACACCTTCTTCTTTTATTTTCCTGTTGGCAGACAGTGAGTATACCTGGTAACCCCCACTATCAGTAAGAATATTTCTATCCCATCCCATAAACTTATGAAGCCCACCTGCCTGTTCCAAAATTGGAATTTTTGGCCTTAAAAATAAATGGTAAGTATTACCTAAAATAATATCCGGATCAATTTCATCCCGAAGTTCCCTCTGATGTACTCCTTTGACGGACCCGGCCGTTCCCACTGGCATAAATATTGGAGTCTTAATTACACCGTGGTCGGTTATTATTTCTCCCGCGCGGGCCTGTGTTCCAGAATCTGTATGTTCTAATTTAAACTTCAAAGCAAGAATTCAATGGCAAATATACTCAACTGGCATGCATAAAATACTTAACAAAAAAATAAAGTTCCATTAATGGTTCTAACGTTAATAAAATATTATAACTACTCTTGTGCAGGCAAAAGTTTGCCATTACATTTGAGGCTGATAAAACAGAGATAAAATGTCAGAATTAAAGGAATTACAAGACCTCGTTTCACAAGTTCGCCGAGACATTGTACGTATGGTGCATAAAGTAAATTCGGGCCACCCCGGAGGCTCGTTGGGATGTACAGAATTTATGGTAGCCTTGTACAATGAAACCATGGAATTAAAAGAAAGTTTTGACATGAATGGACGGGATGAGGATCTGTTCTTTTTGTCCAACGGCCATATTTCTCCCCTTTTTTATAGTGTACTGGCCAGGCGTGGTTACTTCCCCGTTGAAGAATTACAAACATTTAGATTATTGAATTCTCGCCTGCAAGGTCATCCTGCTACACATGAAGGATTACCCGGGGTACGAATTGCTTCCGGCTCCTTAGGACAGGGTATGTCTGTTGCTATCGGGGCAGCATTGGCAAAAAAATTAAATAAGGACGAGCACCTGGTATATAGTCTGCATGGAGATGGCGAATTACAAGAAGGCCAGAACTGGGAGGCGATTATGTATGCTGCAGGAAATAAGGTCGATAATTTAATAGCTACCATTGATCATAATGGTCAACAAATTGATGGTGCCACCTCAGATGTATTACCCATGGGTGACTTAAAGAAAAAGTTTGAAGCTTTTGGATGGGATACCCTGGAAATTAAAAATGGAAATAATCTGGAGGAAATAATACAAGGTCTTAAAGAAGCGAAGCAAAGAACGGGTAAAGGTAAACCGGTTTGTATAATCATGGATACTGTAATGGGACATGGAGTAGATTTTATGATGTATACACATGCATGGCATGGTAAAGCACCCAATGATCAACAATTAGAAATTGCATTAAGTCAGAATCCGGAAACACTCGGGGACTATTAATCCTGAATACGAAAAATCGAATTAATGAAAAAGTATATAGATCAAGGAAAGAAGGATACCAGAAGTGGATACGGAGCCGGTATGACCGTGCTCGGTCGTACAAATCCAAAAGTAGTGGCTCTTTGTGCTGATTTGGTAGGTTCTCTTAAAATTCAGGAATTCATAAATGAAAATCCTGAGCGTTTTTTCCAGGTTGGAATCGCTGAGGCAAATATGATGGGCATTGCAGCCGGACTTACCATTGGAGGATATATCCCTTTTACCGGAACTTTTGCCAACTTTTCAACCGGCAGGGTTTATGATCAGATCAGACAGTCAATAGCTTACTCCGGTAAGAATGTAAAAATATGTGCTTCTCATGCTGGTATAACCCTTGGCGAAGATGGAGCAACACACCAAATTCTTGAAGATATTGGATTAATGAAAATGTTACCCGGTATGACGGTGATTAACACCTGCGATTTCAATCAGACAAAAGCGGCCACCATTGCTATAGCGGAACATGAAGGGCCGGTTTATTTGAGATTTGGAAGACCTGCTGTAGCTAATTTTACTCCTGTAGATCAGAATTTTGAGATAGGAAAAGCAGTTCTTTTAAATGAAGGTGCGGATGTGACCATAGTGGCCACAGGACATTTAGTCTGGCAATCTTTAATTGCGGCTGAAAACCTGGAAAGCAAGGGCATTTCAGCTGAGGTAATCAACATACATACCATTAAGCCATTGGATGAGCAAGCCATAATTAAATCAGTACAGAAAACTGGTGCCATAGTAACTGCAGAAGAGCATAATTATTTAGGTGGACTTGGAGAAAGTGTGGCAAGGACTTTAACAACAAATTATCCAGTACCCCAGGAATTTATTGCAACAAAGGATACTTTCGGAGAAAGTGGCACCCCCGATCAGTTAATGGAAAAATATGGTTTGGATAATAAAGCTATAGAAAAAGCCGTTTTAGGGGTGTTAAAAAGAAAGACATAAAAACACGCGGTTCCATTTAGATTCCGCAAAGCAATAAAAATGAGAACATTATGAAAAACACACTAGTAATTGTCCTATTGTTAATAGGATGTTTATCAACATTCGCACAAAAAAAATCAGGTTTCGGTATTAAAGCAGGACTAAACTATAGTTCCAATGGAGATTACCTGGAAGCTGTTGGCGAAGCGTTAGAAAATCCGGATGCAAATGTCGGTTATCACATTGGGCTTTTTGGTAAATTAGGAGATAAATTTTATTTGAGACCAGAAGTGGTTTATACCCATACAAAATCTGGCTATACCGACGGTGACCTTAAAATAGACAAATTGGATATCCCTATTTTAGGGGGTTGGAGAATAATTGGCCCTTTAAACATCTTTCTAGGTCCTTCATTTCAATATATTTTTAATTCAAAGTTCAGTGATATTTCTATAGATAATATAGAAAATGATTTTACAGTAGGATTGAATGTGGGTGCAGGAGTTAATCTGGGAAGAATAGGATTAGAGCTTCGTTATGAAAGGGGTTTCGGAGAAAATATAGCCACTTTTATTAACACGAACATTACCTCTTTACCTCAAAGCCGGGTAGATACCAGGGCTGATCAGGTAATATTTAGTTTATCTTTTAAATTCTAGCTCATTAGTCAATTTAATATAAAAAGCCCGCTAAAAAGCGGGCTTTTAAATTGAACTTATTTTTTTTAATTAGCTATCAGGATCACGATAATCAGGGGTTCCGTCTCCATCAGAATCAGGAAATGAAATATTTCCTTCATTGTCAATAACAATTTCATCTCTGGTAAGTATACCATCCTGATCGTCATCAATATCCAGATGATCAGGTATGAACCCAAATCCTGAAGACAGTTCCACACTTTCATCGGAATTATCATCAGAAAGATTTCCATTATTATTCAAATCTTCCATGATGGAAGGAATTCCGTCGTTATCGTAATCTGTAGATTCTATGAATAAACCTGTATTTACCTGAAAAACAAGGATGTCATAATTAAAAATACCGCTACCTAATGGTGGATTATCAAAATACGCCAATCCGGAAGGGATGAACATTAAGCCAATACCACTTCCAGTAATGTCTACAGTGCCATCAATATTAGAAATAACTTCACCACCTACCTTAAATTGTGAAACTCCGGCAGCATATCCCCTAAGAAAAAAGGGCAGGTATTGCCAGGTATAGGTAATATTACTGTCAAAAACATCGCCTGAAAGTAATTGACCTTCATATGCAACAAAAGTTGAATCTCCCACAGTAGGACTTTCCCCAATTCCTTCGCGTGCCGCAAGATAATATAGCGTATGATCCACAGTTACATCCTCATCCAAATTAAAAGTTTCAGAAGAAACCGGAATAGTCATGGTTGATACCTGATCTATAAGAGGAATTTTATCGATAGCAGAACCGCTTATTGTATCCAAAACTATCTTATAATTGAAATCCGCTGGTGGGTTTGCAAATTCTTCATAGTTATAATAATGCGTTTGTAAATATTCTCTAATATCCGCGTCATTTTCTGCTTCAACCTCTGCAAGGGGCCTTGGTGGTACAATTATAACGTCTGAACTATCATCATTACTACATGAGGATATAATAGCCAACACAGCAATAAAGAGTAAAACTCCTTTTTCTTTCATAGATCTTCTTTTGAAGCCCGCAAGATACAATTTTCCACTATTTTTGTTGAAGTCCTTAACAAAGATTTTTATTTGTAAATGCGTATAGATAAATATTTATGGAGTATCCGCTATTTTAAGACCCGCAATATGGCTTCTGAAGCTTGTAAAAAAGGGCATGTGCGTATAAATGGAAAAACGGTTAAACCTTCCAGGGAAGTCTATAAAATGGATGAGATTATGGTCCGTAAAAATCAGATTAATTATGAACTTAGTGTCCTGGATGTACCCACGAGCCGGGTAAGTGCAAAATTGGTAGATATTTACAGAAAGGATACCACTCCGAAAGAAGTATTTGAAAACCAAAAGTTAATGCAATTAAATAAAAAGCATACTAGACAAAAAGGCGAAGGCCGGCCTACCAAAAAAGAAAGGCGGGATATAGAAGATTATCTGGATGAATCTGAATAAAGACTATTGGGAAGAGCGCTATGCAAGTAATAATTTGGGATGGGATATAGGTTCTGTGTCTACTCCCCTCAAAGAATATATCGATCAACTTGAAAATAAAAACCTGAAGATATTGGTTCCCGGAGCCGGTAATGGCTATGAAGTAGTGTACCTCTACAATTCGGGTTTTAAAAATATACATGTCATAGATCTTGCCAGGCAACCTTTGGATAAAATAAAGGCAAAAATTCCAGAAATTCCCCACAGTCAATTAATTTGTGGAGATTTTTTTAATCTGGAGAACCAGGATTTCGATCTGATCCTGGAACAAACTTTTTTTTGTGCACTAAATCCGGCACTGCGTAAAAACTATGTACAAAAAATGTTTCAACTATTAAAACCCGGAGGCAAGCTGGCAGGCCTTTTATTCGACTTTCCATTAACGCTAAAGGGTCCTCCATTTGGTGGTAGCCTAAAAGAATACGAAGAATTATTCCATCCTACCTTTACGATAAATGTTCTGGCCAGGTCTATGAACTCTATACTACCCAGAAAAGATAAGGAACTGTTTTTTATCTTTGAAAAATAATTTGGTGCCATTATGCAAAATAAAATACTTTCCCACGTACAGATACAACATAAGATCAGAAGGATTGCCTATCAAATCTATGAGACCAATGTATCCGAGAAAAAAATTATAATCGCAGGAATTGTGGGGGGAGGCTTAAATTTTGCAAAAAAATTACAAACTGTTCTGAAAGACATAACCACAGCAGAAATTGTATTGTGCAAGGTGATGATGGACAAAAAGGATCCTATTAAAAGCGGGGTTACCATGTCTATCCCGGAAAGTGAATACAAAAATAAATCTGTTGTACTGGTGGATGACGTTTTAAATTCGGGAACTACTCTTATTTATGGAGTACATCATTTTCTTAAAACCCCATTAAAGCAATTAAAAACAGCTGTTCTGGTAAACAGAAATCATAAAAAATATCCTGTGAAAGCAGATTTTAAAGGCATTTCTCTTTCCACCTCTTTGCAGGAACATGTCATAGTAGAATTCAAGTCAAAAAATGATGCGATCTATTTAGGGGAGTAGCGCTACTATTTCCTCTTTTACCAATTCCGAATTCTTATGGTCCCCGGAGACCGTGTAATTGGCACGTGAATAATAAACACCCCTTTCGAATAGATGTTTCCCTATAAACTGGGATAAATCTTCGTCTTTAAGGTGAGAAATTAAAGGCCTGTGCTCCTTCTCCTGATGTAGTCTTTCGGTCAAAGTAGCGATTGATAACTTAAGATAAAAAACAAGGTCTGTTTTTTGAAGAATTGTATTCATATTGACACCATAACAAGGCGTTCCTCCTCCTAATGCTATTACCAAATCGCGTTTGTCATCAAGTATCTCATTCAGCAATTCACTCTCATTTTTTCTAAAATACAGTTCTCCTTTGGTCTTAAAGATGTGTGTTATCTTCTTATTTAAACTGCTCTCTATATAATCATCCAGGTCTATGAACTCTGAACCCAGCTCTTTTGCAAGTAGCTTCCCTACTGTAGTTTTCCCACTACCCATATATCCAATCAGGACTACTTTCATTTTCAAACTTTTGGTAAAAATGTATTAATTATAAGGGATTTCAAAGAAAACCTAAATTAATCTTTAAATGGACTTGAAAAATTAATTAATGATAGTATATTTGCAGCCGCTATCGCCATTTTTTTCATGGTATTTGAACAATAATCATAATATGACCTGGTAGCTCAGTTGGTAGAGCATCTCCCTTTTAAGGAGAGGGTCCTGGGTTCGAGCCCCAGCCAGGTCACCAGAGAGAGCAAAACCCACCTAAAATAGGTGGGTTTTTATTTTGAAAATAATTCAAGCCTGCTTGATATTATTTAAAAAATTAAAACTAGCAACCACTAGGTTGCTGGGTTTTGCCCTTTGACCTTGGGACGGCTGGGTCAGACGACCAAATATGTCAACAGAAACCTTGGTGAAGGTTGAGGGAGTCAACCCCAGCCGAGGAAATAAATTCCAAGCACCAAATTCCAATAATCCTATTAAATAAACAGATTTTTGTTTTGCAGTTTGTGAGCGTTAAGTCAGACGACCAAATATGTCAACAGAAACCTTGGTGAAGGTTGAGGGAGTCAACCCCAGCTGAGAAAAAAAATTCCAGGCACCAAATTCAAATTATTCT
>NZ_JBATGR010000211.1:0-7079 GCF_049665975.1 Eudoraea sp. | reverse complement strand
AGGAACCAGCCAACAGCAATTATAATAAAGATAACGCTTCGGAGCAACCAAAACGAAGTATTGCCAAGTCTATTAGCTGGCGGGCTATCGGAACTTTAGATACCATAATAATATCATGGATTATTACTGGTACACTTTCGCTGGCATTTTCCATTGGATTAGTAGAATTGGTCACAAAGATGGTCTTGTATTTTTCACATGAAAGATTGTGGAACACCATTAAATGGGGAAGGTAATTTTAATTTTAAAAAACTAGGATATGAGTTTGTCTACGCAGGATATTGAACATTTGAATAATCATTTTAGAGGAATACCTCCCGAAGAAATAATTTCATGGGCAGTTCTTTATGGTTCTAAATCTGTCGTTACCACTAATTTCAGACCATATGAAGTAGCCATATTAAATGCGGTTACCGAGGTTAAATCGGATATTCCTGTAATCTGGTGTGATACCGGATATAATACACCCAACACCTACAAGCATGCGGAAGAATTAATCTCTGGTTTGAATTTAAATATTAAATTGTTTGTCCCCAGACAGACAACGGCACATAGAGATGCGGTAATGGGAATTCCTGATATTGATGACCCCAGGCATAAAGAATTTACAGAGCAGGTAAAACTAGAACCTTTCAGACGGGCAATGGCTGAGCACAAACCGGACGTGTGGTTTACAAACCTTAGAAAAGGCCAGACTGCATTAAGAGACTCATTAAACATTTTAAGTCTGGGTGAGGGAGGAGTCCTAAAGGTAAGCCCGTTTTACCATTGGAATGATACACGCCTGGATGCTTATTTAAGTGAACGAGGCCTGCCTAACGAACACAACTATTTTGACCCGACCAAGGTTTTAGAAAACAGGGAGTGCGGTATACACACCTAAAACGCAAAAAAAACTTACCACCGGTCTGCAGAGTAATCGAAATATATTAACAACGATCATTTATTTTAATATAACCTATTAAATACATAGGAATAATAGGAAAAAATATTATGCAAAGTTTTAGAACGGAAATAGAAAACCCCATTGTAGAGAAGGATATCATTGAGCTCGAGAAAAAAATCAGAGAGTTCAAAGGAGGTTCTGTTGATGAGGAAAAATTCAGAAGTCTGCGGCTTGCCCGAGGGGTATACGGACAAAGACAACCCGGAGTTCAAATGATACGTATTAAATTACCTTATGGTAAAGTAAGTTCAAGGCAATTACGCGGAATTTCGGATGTTGCAGACGAGTATTCTACAGGAAGGTTGCACATCACAACCCGGCAGGACATTCAGATACATTATGTTGACTTGGAGCGCACCCCGGAACTTTGGGCACAACTGGAGAAGGATGCAGTAACACTCAGAGAAGCATGTGGGAATACCGTTAGGAACGTCACGGCAAGTGAAACAGCCGGAATAGACATGGATGAACCATTTGATGTTTCACCACATGCTCAGGCTATTTTCGAATATTTTTTAAGAAATCCGATAGGTCAGGAAATGGGCCGTAAGTTTAAGGTTTCCTTTTCTTCCAATGATACAGATACTGGACTTTCTTATATGCACGACCTTGGATTTATTGCAAAAATGCGGGATGGTGTTGAAGGTTTTAAGGTAATGTTGGGTGGGGGGCTGGGTTCGCAACCTCGTCATGCAGATGAGCTATATACTTTTCTTCCTGCCAATGAAATAATACCTATGATGGAAACTGTAGTTCGAGTTTTTGACAGGTATGGTGAAAGAAAGAGCAGGGCTAAAGCAAGATTAAAATTTCTTTTAAAAGATTTGGGCCTTGAAGCCTTTAAAGAATTATTAATTGCAGAAAAGAAGGCGGTCCCATTTAAAAAGTATCCAATTAACAGTAGTGCTTATCCTAAGGTGGCTGTTACAAATAAGAAGGCTCCGAAAGTAATTATAGAGGATATTAAATCTTTTGAACAATGGAAAACAACCAATCTGGTTTTACAAAAACAATCTGGATTTGTGGCTGTTGGGATAAAGGTAATGTTAGGAGATTTTGATACAGAAAAAGCCAGATTGCTGGCCGATTTGATTGAAAAGTATGCGGCAGGTGAAATTCGCTTAACATTAAGACAGAATATATTAATTCCCTATGTAAAGGAATCCCTGATTCCATTTTTCTATACCGAGCTTAAGAAAATGGGATTAGCAGATGCCGGCTATAATAAGGCAATAGATATTACTGCTTGTCCGGGTACAGATACCTGCAACCTTGGAATTGCAAGCAGCACGGGAATTGCTGCGGAATTAGAGCGTGTTATCAGGGAAGAATACCCGCAATATGTAAATAATGCAGATGTGGTCATAAAAATTAGTGGCTGTATGAATGCTTGTGGTCAACATACCATGGCTAATATAGGCTTTCAGGGAATGTCTGTACGAACAAAGGAAAAGTTGGTGGCACCGGCTTTGCAGGTGTTACTCGGAGGCGGGAATATAGGAGACGGCCATGGTTTATTTGCAGATAAGGTTATTAAGATTCCAAGTAAACGGGGCCCTCAAGCACTCAGGCAAATACTCAATGATTTTGAGACCAATGGTAAGGGAGCGTCTTATGAATCTTATTATGCGCAAAAAGGGGAGTATTATTTTTATGATCTCCTCAAGCCACTTGCTGATATAGAAAATTTATCTCATGAGGATTATTTGGATTGGGGGAGCAATAAACGGTATCAAAAAGCAATAGGAATAGGGGAGTGTGCAGGAGTGGTTATAGATTTGATCGCCACATTGTTGTTTGAAAGTGATGAAAAAATTAAAAATGCCAAAGAAGCTATTAACGAACAAAAATGGGCGGCTAGTATTTATTTTTCATATTCCTCATTGGTAAATACGGCAAAAGCACTATTAACCGCAGAAAAAACTAAAACAAATACCCATTCAAGTATAATAGAGGACTTCAACACTTATTTTATTGAAAATGGGAAAATAGAGCTGAATTCAACATTTGGTGATTTGGTGCTGCAATTAAACAAAAATGAACCTTCAAAGGGTTTTGCTAAAAGGTATTTGGCTGATGCTGAGATTTTTTTGAAAAAGGTAGAATCTTACAGAGAACTTGAACTAATAAATGCATAAAAGAGCAAAATTAACGGTTGTAGGTGCTGGTCCCGGTGATTTGGAGCTCATCACCTTAAAGGCAATTAATGCATTGCAGGAGGCTGATGTGGTTCTTTATGATGCTCTTGTGGATAAAGCCCTATTAGAATATGCCTCTAAAGCAGAGCATATTTTTGTAGGCAAGAGAAAAGGTTGCTATGCCTTTCAGCAAGATCAGATAAATGAAGTAATAGTGCAAAGAGCACAAAGCCGGGGACATGTTGTGCGTTTAAAAGGTGGTGATCCTTTTGTTTTTGGCCGGGGTGCAGAGGAAATGACTTATGCAGCTAAGTATGGTCTGGAAGTGGCAATGGTTCCTGGAATATCCTCGTGCATTGCTGTTCCCGCATCTCAAAATATTCCGGTTACGAAACGAGGTTCTGCAGAGAGTTTCTGGGTGATAACAGGCACTACCAAAGAACATAAACTCTCAGGAGATATTCACCTCGCTGCCAAATCGAATGCAACAGTGGTTATATTAATGGGTATGTCAAAACTTTCGGCTATAGTAGAATTATTTATCAAAGAAAACAAATCAGACATTCCTGTAGCAATTATTCAGAATGGAACAAAAGAAGATGAACAAGTTGGTATTGGAACAATTGAAACTATAGAAAGTATAGTCCGAGAACAAAAATTAACCAACCCGTCAATCATAATCATAGGCGAAGTGGTAAGGCATCGAAACCAAATAATTCAGATAAGCCACCAATATGAATTTCAAAATGCAGAATAATGGAAAGGAATAATTTATACCCTATTTTTCTTAAAACGCAAACTCTCCATATTTTGATTGTGGGCGGGGGTAATGTGGCGGAAGAAAAATTATCCTTTTTAATTAAGTCCAGTCCGGATGCGAAGATCACCATGGTATCGCCTATGTTTCGGGAAGACACTTTGAAGTTAGCCATGAATTATGATGTGGAACTTATAAGATCCGCTTACAATACAGAATTTCTGAATGGGAAACATTTGGTTATTGCTACGACAGACAAACCTGATATAAACATTCAGGTTTATACTGACTGCAGAAGTATAGATAAACTTGTAAATGTTGCTGATAACCCTCCTTTCTGTGATTTTTATATGGGCGGTATTGTAACCAAGGGTAATGTTAAGATTGCCATATCTACTAATGGAAAATCTCCCACAACAGCAAAGAGGTTGAGGCAATTTTTTGAAGAGGTTATACCTGAAGATATTAGCCGTATGGTTCAGAATCTAAATACATATCGAAAAACAATTAAAGGAAATTTTGAACATAAGGTAGATAAAATGAATGAAGTAACAGAAACCCTGATTTCAAATATTGAAGAATAATTATTTTTCCACTTATTTGCAGACTATCTTTAAAAAGGTAGCACTTAAAAAGTCGGATGACAGTAAATAAAACAAAAAAGTACATTTTCCTTGTTTTTAAATGACACGTGGCGTTTCTTTGTGCCAGTTCATTACAAAATTGACATTGTTATCAAGAAAGGTGGAGGGACGAGACCCGTTGAAGCCTTAGCAACCCTTTAACTATAAAGAAGGTGCTACATTCTACCTCTATGCTGCCTTGTTATGGCAACTAAGGCTAGATAACACAAAGAAAAGGCTATATGTCTTTACCTATTTTTCTTGATAATATTTATAGAATAGTCCGACAATCGCATTTAATAAACAGATGTGTCATTACACCTTTTCTAAAGGTTAAAGTTAGTTGGGGCAAACATGAAAATTGAAGCGATGTAAATCCTAAAAAAAGGAAACATATGAAGAAGATACAGGATATACTAAAGCAGCGGATAATGATACTGGATGGTGCAATGGGCACTATGCTTCAGCGGTATAAATTTACGGAGGAAGATTTTAGGGGAAACCGTTTTAAAGACTGGCCTTATCCACTACAAGGCAATAATGATCTATTGACCCTAACCCAGCCAGAAGCCATTGCCGAAGTTCATAGGAAATATTTTGAAGCCGGGGCAGACATTGTGGAAACGAATACATTTTCAGGCACTTCAATTGCAATGGCTGATTATCATATGGAAGATTTAGTATATGAACTTAATTATGAGTCTGCCAAAATAGCTAAGCAGGTAGCCGGAGAATTTACTAAAAGAGAACCAAATAAACCCAGATTCGTGGTTGGGAGTATAGGACCAACCAATAAAACAGCAAGTATGTCACCTGATGTAAATGACCCTGGTTTCAGGGCAGTTTCATTTGAGACACTACGATTGGCTTACAAAGAACAGGTGGAGGCCTTATTAGATGGTGGAGTTGATATTCTGATGGTAGAAACAATTTTTGACACACTAAATGCAAAGGCGGCACTTTTTGCCATTGAAGAGGTAAAACAGGCACGTAATATTCATACTCCGGTTATGGTTAGCGGAACCATTACGGATGCATCAGGCAGAACTTTATCCGGCCAGACCGCAGAAGCTTTTTTAATTTCTATAACTCATATTCCTCTTTTATCTGTCGGATTTAATTGTGCTTTGGGAGCAAAGCAGTTAGTTCCCCATCTAGATGCAATTGCAGTTCGCACAGAAGCTGCTATTTCAGCACATCCTAACGCAGGTTTACCTAATGCTTTTGGAGCTTATGATCAAACACCTGATCAGATGGCTGAACAAATTAAGGAATATCTTGATAAAGGCCTGGTAAATATAATTGGTGGATGCTGTGGATCAACTCCTGCGCATATTACAGCAATTGCTGAGCTGGCAAAGGATTATAAACCCAGAAAATTTATTTTTTCTGATACAGAAGGGGTTCAATTGTAAAAAATGAAAAATACAAACAACATACAATTGAATTCAGACAATGAACTGGGTACTGGTATTGACCCCATAGCGCAACCAAGATTTCTTAAGCTGGCTGGTCTGGAACCACTGGTTATTACTCCAGACAGCAATTTTATAAATATTGGGGAAAGAACTAACGTTGCTGGTTCAAGAAGGTTTCTTCGATTAATTAAAGAAGACAAATATGAAGAAGCCCTGGAAATAGCCAGGCACCAGGTGGAAGGTGGAGCCCAGATTATTGATATAAATATGGACGATGGCCTGATTGATGGGAAGCAAGCCATGATCAGGTTTTTGAATTTGGTAATGGCCGAGCCAGACATAGCACGTGTTCCAATAATGATAGATAGTTCCAAATGGGAGATTATTGAAGCCGGATTGCAACTTGTTCAGGGAAAATGTATTGTCAATTCCATTAGTTTAAAGGAAGGAGAAGAAGAATTTATTCGTCAGGCAAAATTAATCCGACTTTATGGTGCAGCTGTTATAATAATGGCATTTGACGAAAAAGGGCAGGCAGATAATTTTGAGAGACGTATTGAAATAGCCAAACGATCTTATGATATATTGGTAAATAGGGTGAATTTCCCGCCGGAAGATATCATTTTTGATCTTAATATTTTTCCTGTAGCAACCGGAATGGATGAACACAAACAGAATTCGGTAGATTTTATTGAAGCTACTGCCTGGGTTCGGAAAAATCTCCCTTATTGCAGTGTTAGCGGGGGGGTGAGTAACGTGTCTTTTTCATTTAGAGGCAATACACCTGTTCGTGAGGCAATGCATTCGGTTTTCTTGTACCATGCTATTCAGGCCGGAATGAATATGGGAATTGTTAATCCTGCCATACTTGAAGTCTACGACGATATTCCAAAAGATTTATTGGATAGGGTAGAAGATGTCATTTTAAACAGAAGGGATGACGCCACAGAACGTCTACTCGATTTTGCTGAAACTGTGGTTGGTAAAGCAAAGGATAACAAAGCGGATGATTCATGGCGAAAAGATCCACTTCAGGAAAGAATTACCCGGGCTTTGGTAAAGGGAATAGATCAATACATTGTATCAGATGTGGAAGAAGCAAGGTTGGCCGTCGTTAAGCCTATTGAGGTAATTGAAGGCCATTTAATGAAAGGGATGAATGTGGTTGGGGATCTCTTCGGAAGTGGAAAAATGTTC
>NZ_JBATGR010000210.1:0-20099 GCF_049665975.1 Eudoraea sp. | reverse complement strand
ATGAACGGAGTGGTTTACATCAAGGCCATGGGCTAATTTAATTGTTCTGGTTTTCTCCAGATTTTTACAACCAAATAGCCCGGAAATTAGTAATAGAAAATATACCAGTGTGCGAAAGCGCATTAAATCTCGTTTTAAATTTTAATTTGCAATATACATAAGTAGACTGTGATAATCCGGAATATATTATTAGGGAAATGAATTGACAAGAATATTTGTTGAAATTTAGATTCCGAAAGGCTTTCAAGAAACTATTACCAGACTTATTATAAACCCCACTTTTTTCAATCTTCAGTTAGACAATGATTGATTGTATTTGAATTAATACAAAATGAGATAAGAAGTATAAATAAGTTATAAGATAAACATTAAAGGGTAAGATTGGGGAAATTTGGATTTGCGTCCTGTTTAAAAGAATCCCAAGCCTGCCAAAATAAGGGTAATTACAACGGCAGCCAGAATTAAGACCAAAACCACTACCATTATGCTAAGGAACCCGTTAAGGAGCTTTGTGCCAAAAGATAATTGATCTTCCATAATTCATATAATTTCCTACAATGTACATATTTATGACAATAAAATTACATTTGAGATACCATAATTCGACTAAAAGTCAATCAGAATAGGACTTTTTGAGATGTAATACCTGAATTTTCGGTAAAGGGCATTTTACTTTTTACGCGAAATTTTATCCGGACTTAATTTTTTCCCCAGTTCTTCCAGTGAAATTCCCTTGGTTTCAGGCATCATAAATAATACGAATAACAATTGTAATATCATCATAAAAGCAAAAAACAGAAAGATTGGCCATGGGTTGTCCTTAAAGACACCATCATTTGCATCAAGGAATATAGGGGTAAGCAGAGTGATTAAAGCCGCAAATACCCAATGTGTACCAGTACCCCATGATTGACCAAATGCTCTGACTTTATTTGGAAAAATCTCGGAAATAAAAACCCAAATGACAGCGCCTTGTCCAATGGCATGTGAAGCGATAAAAATGAGAATGAAGACAAGAAGAATTGTTGAACTGGCTCCGCTATAAAAACACCAGCCAACCATTGCAAGACTTATGATATAACCAACAGACCCTATTTTCATCAATTCTTTTCTTCCCACTTTATCAATTAATCGTATTCCAACAAGGGTAAAAATTAAATTGACAACTCCTATGGAAATAGAACTGAATAAAGATTCTCTGGCAGCCAAACCTGCTCTTTCCAAAATCTCCGGCGCGTAGTAAAGAACAAAATTAATTCCGGATAGCTGGTTAAAGAATGCAAGTAAAAAGGCAAGAATAAGTGGCTTTTTGTATTTGCTTGTAAATAACTTTTCTTTTTTATCTGAAACATTAAAAGAATTCTTTATCTCCTCGAGTTTTACCTCCGCATGTTCTTTATTTGAAAGATATTCCAATACTTTTAATGCGCCCGTATCATCCTGTTTTTTTATCACTAACCAGCGTGGGCTGTTCGGTATTTTTAGAACCATTAAACTGTATATTAAAGCAGGAATAGCTTCTACACCAAGCATCCAGCGCCAATCATTAGCTCCATCAAAACCTTTAAATAAATAATTAGAAATAAAAGCGATAAAAATACCAAAGACAATATTAAATTGATATAAGGCTACCAACTGGCCCCGGTTTTTAGATGATGAAATCTCTGAAATATAAATTGGAGCTGCGACAGAGGAAGCGCCTACCCCAAGACCACCGATAAATCTGAAGAAAGAAAACATATAGGGATCAACAGCCATAGCAGATCCCATGGCCGAGACAAAATATAAAACACCAATCCAGAATAATGTTTTCTTTCTACCAAAAAGATCACATGGGATACCGCCGAAAAGAGAACCTATTACCGTGCCCCATAAAGCCATGGACATTATGAAAGTGCCATGGAACCACGGTGATGTGTTCCACAATTCTTTAATTGGTAAATTGGCACCACTTATTACTACGGTATCAAAGCCAAATAAAAAACCTGCCAGCGCGGCGGTTAATGAAATTCTGAAAATCCTTTTGTCCATGGTTTGCTGGTTTTGGTAAATCTAGCAAAAAAAGGAAAAGAAAATAAATTTGAACCAGAAGTCAGGCAGTCTTAGGTTTCAAAGAATCCAAAATACTTGATTTTTTCTTTTTTTCAATTGCGCGGTCCAGTTGTTCTTTTGTTGGCTTTATAGAACCTGGTTTTGTTTTTAAATCCCGCTCATTCTTAATGTTGTTATTAGGTAGAGAATCTGTAGTAGAATTTTGTTTTGTGTTGGGATCATTAACTTCTTTTGCGCTCTCCTTGCATGAAATAGTGCAAAACAAAAGACATAACAATAAGGTATGAAAAGGGGCAAATTTCATCAGTCTTATTTTTGGATTAATTACGAAAGAAATGCCAGTTTATAATTAATTGGTTTTTCCTTTGAACCAGTTCTCCATTGACCGGATGATCTTATTTTGGTTTTCATCCGAAATACAATGTATAGCTATATTAATGTACGGATATGATTCATTACTTGGATGCTTGCCCCCTTGTTTTTATTAATGTAGGAAATATTTATACTACCAGCCGTAAGGCGCAAATTCGAATCCAGAAATAGTTTATCTGCCAGTTTGGTAAACTCGGCTTTATCACCCACAGGAAAGACGCCATTTAGCTTAACTAATTCTTCAGCTTCCTTAAATCCTTCATAATTAGGCCCAATAATTACCGGAATCCCAAATACTGCGGGTTCCAGAGTGTTATGAAGTCCACCTTTTAAGAATGCTCCTCCTACATAGGCTATATCGGCATAACTATAAATTTTTGTCAATAGTCCAATGCTATCTACGATTAAAACTTGTGGCTCTCCTGAAAAATTTCCTGAAGATTCTGACAACAAAAGGCTATGCTTTTTAATACTCTGCCGCAGACGTTCTATATCCTTTGGGGTAATTCTATGTGGTGCAATTACATACTTCATTTGATGCGAAGAGGCATTGATATAATCAACCAAAATTTCTTCATCTTCAGACCATGTACTACCCATTACAAAACAGGGATAATTTTGCGTCAAATTATCCATAAATTCCAGTGAATTATTTTTTTGCAGGATTTCAGAAACTCGATCAAATCTTGTATCACCACTTATCGTGGTATTATCCATCCCAATGGAATTCAATAATTTTAGGGATTCCGAATCCTGAATAAAAAAATGAGAAAATTTTTTCAATGCATTTCTCATAAATCCTCCATACCATTTGAAATAGATCTGATCACTTTTGAAAATTGCAGAAATAAGAAGTATTGGAATACCACTTTTATGAAGTTCATTGAGCATATTAGGCCATATTTCATATTTTATAAAAATAGCGATCTTTGGCTGCAGGAGTTTGACAAATCTCTTAGCATTATTCATTGTATCCAGAGGAAGGTAGGTAACCAAATCGGCCTCGGTAGAATGCTTCACAACTTCATAACCCGATGGAGAAAAAAAGGAAACTACAATTTTGAAAGTGGGATATTCTGCTTTTAATTTTTCTACAATAGGCAAGCCTTGTTCATACTCGCCAAGTGAAGCCGCGTGTATCCAAATGGTGGAATCTTTTTCTGTAATATGCTTTTTTAGTTCAGTAAAAACATTCTTTCTTCCATTTATAAAAAGCTTGACTTTGGCACTGAAAAAAGCAATTACAGGTAAAAAGAACGAGCTAATATATATTGCTAAATTATAGAGGATATACACGTACTGAGAATTTGTAGCTAAAATACGCTTCTTTGTCAAATTTCATTGGTAGCGGTTCCTTATTTTTGTATTATTGCTCACTTAATAAACTCTTATGAAAAAGCTACAAATGGTAGATCTGGTTGGACAGTACCAGGGGATTAAAAAGCAGGTAGATGAGTCCATAGCTCAGATATTAAATTCTGCAGCTTTTATAAATGGCCCTGAAGTGCATGCGTTTCAAAAAGATCTGGAAGATTATTTGCAGGTGAAACATGTAATTCCTTGTGCTAATGGTACAGATGCCCTGCAAATTGCAATGATGGGTCTTGGGCTTGAACCTGGTGATGAGGTAATTACAGCAGACTTTACCTTTGCGGCTACGGTTGAAGTAATAGCCTTATTAGGGCTAACACCAGTATTGGTAGATGTTGAACCCGACACCTTCAATATTGACCCGATTGCAATTGAAAAGGCGATAACTTCTAAAACCAAGGCCATTGTTCCTGTTCATCTTTTTGGGCAGTGTGCAAATATGGATGCCATTATGGATATTGCAGAAAAAAACGGGATTTTTGTTATAGAGGATAATGCCCAGGCGATAGGAGCCAATTATACTTTTAAGAACGGAAAAAAGAAAAAAGCCGGGGCTATAGGACATGTTGCCTCTACCTCATTTTTTCCATCCAAAAATTTGGGTTGCTATGGAGATGGGGGAGCAATATTTACGGATAATGACGAACTCGCTCATACCCTTAGAGGAATTGTAAATCACGGAATGTATACCCGCTACCATCATGATGTCATTGGAGTGAATTCCAGGTTAGATACAATCCAGGCAGCTGTTTTAAGAGCAAAACTGCCAAATCTTGACACTTATTGTAACCGGCGAAGAGAAGCTGCCCGTAAATATATGAACAGGTTCCAGGGACAAGATTTTATAATTTTACCTAAAACAGGGAATAATTGCTCAGGAATCTGCGAAAACTGCGATTGCCATGTATTTCATCAATTCACAATTCGAATTATGAATGGTAAAAGGGATGAGTTGGCTGAACATTTGGCTGAAAAGAACATCCCTTTTGGAATTTATTACCCTATTCCATTGCACAAACAGAAGGCGTATATAGATAAACGTTATAAAGAATCTGATTTTCCCGTGACCAATGAACTCGTTAAAGAGGTTTTATCCTTGCCTATGCATACCGAATTGGAGGATGACCAAATCTCATTTATTGCCGATACCGTAATTCAATTCTTAAAATAATAATTATATATTAATGTATTTACAGCAAATTGGCCATCCCTCTAAACTAAAATTATTCATATGAAAATTCTTGTAACAGGCGGACTTGGATTTATTGGTTCACATACCGTAGTGGAGTTACAAAATTCTGGCTATGAAGTTGTTATTATTGACGATTGCTCTAATTCATCAGAGAAGGTTTTGGATGGTATTTTTGCAATTTCGAAAAAAATGCCTGTCTTTGAGAAAATTAATTTAAGGGAGAAAGAAAAGGTTCATGATTTTTTCAAAAGGCATACCGATATTAAAGGAACTATACATTTTGCCGCATCTAAGGCGGTTGGAGAAAGTGTAGAAAAACCATTATTATATTACGAAAACAATATAAATACCCTTATATATCTGCTTCAGGAAATAACGGCAAATAAAAAGCAGAGTTTTATTTTTAGTTCCTCTTGCACTGTTTATGGACAAGCAGACCAAATGCCCATTACGGAAGATGCTCCTGTGAAAAAGGCTGAATCACCTTACGGTAACACAAAACAGATTGGAGAAGAAATAATTAGTGATACATGTAGGGTAGATCCGGAACTTCAGGCTATCTCATTAAGATATTTTAATCCTATGGGTGCCCATCCCAGCGCGGAGATAGGAGAATTACCTATTGGTGTTCCACAAAATTTGGTTCCCTTTATTACACAAACAGGGGTTGGATTAAGAGATCAACTCTCTGTTTTTGGCGATGATTATCCAACACCGGATGGCACCTGCATTAGAGATTATATTCATGTGGTTGATTTAGCTAAGGCACATGTGGTGGCTTTAGAGCGACTTTTGGCCGGTAAGAATCCACAGAATTACGAAGTTTTTAATGTAGGTACAGGCGAAGGCAGCTCAGTCTTAGAAGTTATCTCTAGTTTTGAACGGATTTCAGGAAAGAAACTTAATTATTCTATTGTAGAAAGACGATCTGGCGATATAATTACTGCCTATGCAGATACTAAAAAGGCAAATGAAATTTTAGGTTGGAAAGCAGGTTCTACTTTAGACCAGGCAATGAAATCTGCATGGGATTGGGAGCGAAAAATAAGAAAATAATTCTTAATAATTCACTGGTTAAAATAGATTAAATCTTTTTCTTAGCACCCATAAATGGAGTTGTTTATTCTGATAATTGGATTTAAAAAAAGAGGTTTATTTTTTTATGATACCAGAGTTCAAAGAAAGTGAAGAACTTATAAAATATGCACAATCGCATCAACTTTATAAGGACCTTTTATTGCAATTAAAAAAAGATTTTAGTCTGGCTAATTTGACTATTGATTTGCCCCCTGATACTGATCCGGAAGAACTCAAATATTTGCTTCAAAAAAATATTCAATTTCTTATTGAGGAAAAATTTTCAGATTTTTTGAATCTTCTTTACATTGTCGATTTACCTGAAACAACGGCGGGGAAAATTACAACACTCCATGAACAGAATATTAGCGTTCATTATACCTTTCTCATATTAAAAAGAGTATGGCAAAAAGTATGGTTTAGAAAGCAATACTAATAGAGGAAACAGAGAATGCTATTTTAAAAATACATTCTTATAAAAGGGACCCAGGGATCGGCATAAATACTTCTGTCATTATGCAATACGTCATATTGTATGCCAAAAGTAACATTCCTGGTACTGTATCCTATTCCCATAAAAAGCGCTGTGGTCCAGTAATTTTCGTCCACTAACAGGGAAGCGGAACTATAATTTGTGCTAACCCTTAGCGGTTGAAGTACAGCTGATAATTGAATGGCGGGGATTGGATTAAAAAAATTCAAGATACTTCCTCCGTATGCCGTAAATTCAGAATCTCCGAATTTTGAATATTCAAAATTCAAAGATACACCGGTGGCAAACTTCTCACTTACCTGATAAATAGCACTTGGAGCAACTGCAATGCTAAAGCTGTTGCTTCCAAAACCAAAGCCTAAAGCACCTCCGTATCGGACATTTCTCCAAAACTCACTTTGTGGTTTTCGTTGCTGTGCTGAGCAGCTTAACCCCATAATGGAGAATGCTACTATTAGAACAAAGTATTTATATCGGGATAAAAGTTTCAAGACCATAAACTATGATTTTCAATTAATACACTACTATATAATCTCTTAAACTATTAATTATTGTATTTTTGATCTAATTTTTTACAAAATATTGAATTGGCGTTCATGGATAAATATTCCTTTTTAAATACAGCGCATACGTCTTTCTTTGCAGAATTATATGACAGGTATCTGACAAATCCGGACAGCGTAGAACCTAGTTGGCGTGCTTTTTTCCAGGGATTTGATTTCGGAATGGAAAGTGCCCTGGATGAAATGGACATAGGGGGTCAAAATGGATCATCTGTGTTTGTTGATGGGAAATCAGTAGTAATTCCTGAAACTTTGTTCAAAGAATTTCAGGTGGTGAAATTAATTGATGCCTACCGCAGCAGAGGCCATTTGTTTACCAAAACAAATCCTGTTAGAGAAAGAAGAAAATATTCTCCTACACTTGAAATAGAAAATTTTGGATTATCTCAACTCGACTTAAACACGGTATTTAATGCAGGTGAAGTAATTGGGCTGGGTCCAAGAGAACTTAGAGATATCATTAGCCATTTGCAACGCATATATTGTGATGCCATAGGGGTAGAGTATATGTATATAAGAAAGCCCGAACGTGTTCAATGGATTCAAGAGTGGCTGAATGTAAATGACAATCACCCGAACTTCAACCAAAACCGAAAGAAACATATACTTCGAAAACTTAATCAGGCTGTGTCTTTTGAGGCATTTTTGCATACGAAATATGTGGGTCAGAAAAGATTTTCATTGGAAGGAAATGAATCACTTATCCCGGCAATTGATGCTATTGTTGAAAGAGCGGCAGAAATGGGTGTAAAGCAATTTGTCATGGGTATGGCCCATAGGGGAAGACTTAATGTATTGACTAATATTTTCGGAAAATCTGCCAAAGATATTTTTAGTGAGTTTGATGGCAAGGACTATGAAGAGGAAATTTTTGACGGAGATGTAAAATATCATTTAGGATGGACCTCTGAACGTAAGGCTGATAATGGCAATAAAATTAACATGAATATTGCTCCTAACCCTTCCCATCTGGAAACCGTAGGTGCTGTGGTGGAAGGTATTAGCCGGGCCAAACAAGACACACATTATCCGGAAAATTTTTCTAAAGTTTTACCTATTGTAGTTCACGGTGATGCGGCAATTGCCGGACAGGGAATAGCTTATGAAATAGTGCAGATGGCACAATTAGACGGTTATAAAACCAATGGTACGATTCATATTGTTGTTAACAATCAAATTGGTTTTACCACTAACTATCTCGATGGGAGATCTTCCACATATTGCACTGATGTTGGCAAAGTTACATTAAGTCCTGTGTTGCATGTGAATGCGGATGATGTTGAGGCAGTAGTCCATGCATCCCTGTTTGCTTTAGAATACAGAATGCGTTTTAAAAGCGATGTTTTCCTTGACTTATTAGGGTACAGAAAGTATGGACATAATGAAGGAGATGAACCACGTTTTACACAACCTAAATTGTATAAGGCTATTGCCAAACATAAGAATCCGAGAGAGATATATTCCGAAAAATTAATTGCACTGGGTATTATTGATAAAGATTTTGTAAAAGAGTTAGAGCAGGAGTATAAAGCCAGTTTAGAAGAAGAATTAGAAGATTCAAGAAAAGAAGATAAAACCATTATTACTCCTTTTATGGCAGATGAGTGGAGTGGTTTTCAAAATGTCCGTGAATGGGAAATGTTGGATGCCGTGGACACTTCATATGATAAGACAAAATTAACTGAAATTGCAAAGACTATTACTCAACTACCGAAGGATAAGAAGTTTTTGCGTAAAGTTGAAAAACTGGTAGGGGATCGCAAAAAAATGTTCTTCGAAACAGATAAACTGGATTGGGCAATGGGTGAACTACTCGCTTACGGAACCCTCTTAGAAGAAGGTTTTGATGTTCGTATGTCTGGACAGGATGTAGAAAGAGGAACTTTTTCACACCGTCACGCGGTGATGAAGGTGGAGGAAAGTGAAGAAGAAATAATGTTATTAAACAATCTGAATGATAATCAGGGAAGGTTTCAGATTTATAATTCGCTTTTATCAGAATACGGAGTAGTAGGTTTTGATTACGGATATGCCATGGCCAGTCCAAATACTTTAACTATTTGGGAAGCGCAGTTTGGTGATTTTAGCAACGGAGCACAGATTATGATAGATCAGTATATATCTGCTGCAGAAGATAAATGGAAATTACAGAACGGACTAGTAATGCTCTTACCCCACGGATATGAAGGTCAGGGGGCAGAGCACTCATCGGCAAGAATGGAAAGGTATCTTCAATTATGTGCAAGAGACAATATGTATGTCGCAGATTGTACTACTCCAGCAAACATATTTCATTTGCTAAGGAGGCAAATGAAGGCCAATTTCAGAAAACCCCTGATTGTATTTACACCTAAAAGTTTGTTGCGTCACCCAAAAGCGGTTTCTGGTGTTGAAGAATTTTCCAGCGGCAGTTTTCAGGAAGTAATTGATGATGCCAACGCTGAAATTGATAAGGTTAGAAGCCTGGTTTTTTGTTCCGGAAAATTCTATTATGACTTACTGGCATTTAAAGATGAAAATAAACGAGATGATGTTGCTTTGGTGCGAGTTGAGCAATTGTTTCCTGTTCCTGAACAAAAAATGACTGCTATTATAAATAAGTATAAAAAGGCCGATGATTGGGTTTGGGCACAAGAAGAGCCTCGGAATATGGGAGCATGGAGCCATATGTTTACTCATTATGGTGAGACTCAAAAGTTTCGTGTAGCATCAAGACGTTTTTATGCATCCCCTGCAGCGGGTAGTGCTGTTCGTTCTAAATTAAGACAGCAGCAGATTATTGATTATGTCTTTGATAAAACCAAAGACAATATGACCAGGCGGGTTGTCAAAAATGAATATAAAAAAGAATGAGACCTGTACTACTCTTATTAATATTCTTTTCTCTTAGCTCATTCTCCCAGAATGAGCAACCTAACTATGAAAGGTTTGTATCAGTATTTACCGAGCGTTTTAACAGTGGAGATTACGATGGCATTTACGATTTGTATGATGCAGGCATGAAAAATACATATACAAATATCGAAACCAGAAATTTTTTTGAGAATAATATAAATCGCTTGACAGGTGAAATTAAATCCATGCAGTTTTATACACTGCAAGAAGGAGCTCATGTGTATAGAGTTGTTTTTGACAAATCGGTAGCAGATTTGACCGTAACCTTATCCCCTCAGAATAAGATAAATGGTTTGTTAATCTCCAAGCCAAAATCGTTAGGGATCCCAATATTGGAAAGGAATATAACATTCATGAGTTTACCTTTTAATGGGGAATGGTTTGTATATTGGGGCGGAGTGACGGAAGCGGACAATTATCATGTGAGAGAAGTTACACAGCAATATGCCTATGACATTTTGAAGGTGGAAAATGGTACTTCTTATGATGCCGATCCATTACTTAATGAAAGCTATTTTGCTTTCGGAGAGGATATCATAGCTCCTTGCGATGCCAGGGTAGTTAAAGTTATTGATGGTGTCCCTGATAATATTCCGGGAGAAACCAATGAGCAGCAGCTTACAGGAAATACCATAGTTTTAAGGACTGATAGAGATGAGTATGTGCTTCTGGCCCATTTAATGAAAGGTTCTATTTTTGTTGAGGAAGGGCAGGACATAAGGAAAGGTGAAATCCTTGCGAAATGTGGTAACTCCGGAAATTCAACGGAAGCTCACTTGCATATAAGCTTGCAAAATGCCCCAGATATGGAAGATTCTATAGGGGCCAAGTTATTTTTTGACCGTATAGAGGTCAACGGAGAGATTAGATTGGATTATCTTCCGGTAAAAGAAGATTTTATTAGTAATAGTAATTAAAGAAACCATTATAAAAGTGTAAGGCATGATTTTAGAAATGAAAGTTCCATCTCCGGGTGAATCCATTACTGAAGTTGAAATAGCAGAATGGCTGGTTAGTGATGGAGATTATGTAGAGAAGGACCAGGCAATTGCTGAGGTAGATTCGGATAAAGCGACTTTGGAATTACCGGCTGAAGAGAGCGGTATAATTACCTTGAAAGCGGAAGAAGGAGACGCTGTAGCCGTTGGAGAAGTTGTCTGTCTTATTGATACAAGCGCCGAAAGACCAAAAGATGGTGCTTTAATAACCGAGGAAAAAAAGGAAGATAAAACTGAGGTTATTGTTAATCAGGAAGAACCTGCCAAGAAAGAAGTTTCAAAGGAATCCTATGCCAAGGGCGTGCCTTCACCAGCTGCCAGAAAAATACTCGATGAGAAAGGTATAGATCCCGCAAGATTAGACGGAACGGGCAAAGAAGGTAGAATTACAAAGGAAGACGCAGTGAAATCTGTACCTTCAATGGGCAGTCCTACCGGTGGTAGTCGTGGCGAACACAGGTCTAAACTTTCAATGCTCAGGCGTAAAGTGGCAGAGCGCCTGGTAGCTGCAAAAAACGAAACGGCCATGCTTACTACTTTTAATGAAGTAGATATGTCGGCAGTTTTTGCCTTGAGAAAACAATACAAAGAGATTTTTAAGGACAAATATGATGTAAGTCTTGGTTTCATGTCATTTTTTACCAAAGCCGTGATAAGAGCTTTGGAGATGTTCCCATCTGTAAACTCCATGATTGATGGTAAAGAGATGCTTTCTTTTGATTTTTGCGATATAAGCATTGCCGTTTCCGGGCCAAAGGGTCTTATGGTGCCTGTTATAAGAAATGCCGAAAACCTTACTTTTAGAGGCATAGAAGCAGAGGTGAAACGCCTTGCAATAAGAGCTCGTGAAGGACAGATTACTGTAGATGAAATGACAGGAGGAACTTTTACAATATCTAATGGCGGGGTTTTTGGCTCAATGTTATCAACACCAATAATAAATCCACCACAAAGCGGAATTCTTGGGATGCATAATATAGTAGAACGGCCGGTGGTTAAGGAAGGAGCAATAGTTATCGCACCAATAATGTATGTTGCACTATCTTATGATCATAGAATCATTGATGGTAAAGAATCTGTGGGATTTCTGGTTGCCGTAAAAGAGGCTTTGGAAAACCCAGTGGAATTATTGATGGAAGGATCCCCGGAAAAAGCGCTTGAGTTGTAGATGAATTTCGAGTAGAATGTCACAAAGGTTATTTTTTATTTTTCAAAAATAAATTCCCGGAAGCATAATCAATCACAGCCTTACATTTTATTAGAATATCTGCCCCTATAATTCCGTCAACCGGAAGACACTTATGTGCTTTAAGGGCTTCATTTACATGAACCAGGTCAAAAACAACTATCTTTTGCTTTTGCTTTATCCAGCTGCCAATTTCAATTTTATTTTTTGTTGAAACAAGGGTTTCCATATCGGTAGCACCAGCACCGGCCGCTTTGATTTTAGAATCTTTTGAAACAAGTTTAAAATAACTGGCTTTATCAACTCCCACACAGGTATTAGATGCGCCCGTATCTAAAATAAAACGTCCGCTAATTCCATTAATACTGGCATTAACCTCTAAATGATTGGTGCCGCTTATAATCAGGGGAATTATAGAATATCCTTTATTCTTTAAAACTTTTTTCAGATTGCGCATCTAATGTTTTTTTTGACAAAGATAATTCTATTTTTGCTCCATGATCATTACAGACACACACACTCACTTATATAGTGAAGCCTTTGATGAGGATAGAGATAGGGTTATACAAAATGCACTCGACCATGGAATTGAACGTTTTTTCATTCCATCTATTGATTCTTCATATACCAAATCAATGTTGGATCTTGAAATGCAATACCCCAAAAACATGTTTCTAATGATGGGGTTACACCCAACTCATGTAAAGGAGAATTATAAAGAAGAGCTCAGGCATGTTGAACTTATGTTGTCAAAAAGACATTTCTATGCTATAGGCGAGATAGGAATAGATCTGTATTGGGATAAGACTTATTTAAGGGAACAGCAGGAGGCATTTAAATTCCAAATACACCTGGCGAAAAAGTATGGCTTACCTATAGTAATTCATTGCAGAGATTCGTTCAACGAAATTTTTGAAGTGCTAGAAGAGGAAAAAGCAGAAGAACTTTTTGGAATATTTCATTGTTTTACCGGTACTGAAGAGCAAGCCAAAAGGGCTATAGGTTTTAATATGAAACTGGGTATAGGGGGGGTAGTTACCTTTAAAAATGGAAAAATCGATGCGTTTTTAAATAAGATTGACTTGACTCATATTGTATTGGAAACAGATAGTCCTTATTTAGCCCCTGTCCCCTATAGGGGTAAACGCAATGAAAGTGTATATTTACTGCAGGTATTAAAAAAACTCTCGCTGATCTATGGTCTGGATGAAAAGGTAATTGCAAATATTACAACACAGAATTCTAAAGAGGTTTTTGGGGTTTAGTAGTTTTTACTTTTAAAGCATATATTCCAGAATAATATATAACCAAAATCATTTTTCTATATGAGCAAAAAAGTAAACGTTTTACTCATCTATACTGGAGGCACCATAGGTATGGTCAAAGACTACTCTTCAGAAACCTTAAGAGCTTTTGATTTTAATAAGCTAGTAAGTAATATCCCGGAATTAAGTCAGTTGGAGTGTAAAATTGATAGTATATCATTTAAAAAACCATTAGACTCTTCCAATATGAACCCTTCGCATTGGGTTTCCATAGCTACTATAATTGAGAAACATTACGATAAATATGACGGCTTTGTTGTACTTCAGGGAAGTGATACCATGAGTTATTCTTCATCTGCTTTAAGTTATATGCTCGAAAACCTTTCTAAACCTGTAATTTTTACCGGTTCTCAATTACCTATTGGAGATTTGCGTACAGATGCCAAGGAAAATCTAATCACTTCTATTCAAATAGCTGCTTTGCAAGAAAATAACCAAGCGGTAATACAGGAGGTATGTCTGTATTTTGAATACAAATTATATCGTGCGAACAGAACTACCAAAATTAATGCCGAGCACTTTGAGGCATTCACATCATTAAATTACCCTGCTCTGGTAGAATCAGGTGTTCATTTAAAAATTAATAAAAATTATCTTTTAAAAAACCAAAAAAGGAAAAAGTTAACAGTTCATAAAGTAATGGACACCAATGTTGCAATTTTTAAACTTTTTCCAGGTTTTAGCCGGGAATTGCTACAGGCAATATTGAACATACCAAACTTAAAAGCACTGGTTTTTGAGACATATGGTGCAGGCAATGCACCTACAGATGATTGGTTGTTGTCAGATCTGGGGGAAGCAATTAAAAATGGTTTGCAGATTGTCAATGTTACACAGTGTTCAGGAGGGTCGGTAATTATGGGCAGATATAGCACGAGTGAAGAGCTTAAGAGGTTACAACTTATTGATGGAGGTGATATTACCACCGAAGCGGCAATTACAAAACTTATGTATCTATTAGGAAGCGGTGTTTCAAATAAATCCTTTAGGACAATTTTTGAAACTTCACTACGGGGAGAATTGACCTAAAATTAAGTGGTTAAAGTTTTTTAAACCAATTTTTTTTTGTTAATTGCTCGCCCTATAATTTATAGTATAGAGAGGTGGCCGAGTGGTCGAAGGCGCACGCCTGGAAAGTGTGTATACACCAAAAGTGTATCGAGGGTTCGAATCCCTTCCTCTCTGCCATAAACAAGAAATTAGTATTTTACTTCTGGCTTGTAATGAAATTAAATACAACTTTTTTGTTCCTTATAAGTAGGATTTACCAAAGTCAATCGCATTGGCCTTCTAACTAGTATGAACTTTTAATTTTTTAATTGTATTTTTTTTTTATCTTTAACCCTATTAACTAACTAAATTTAAGTTTGAAAGAAATGAAAAGATTATTCTCGATCCTGGCAATGGCTGGGTTATTTGTTCTAAGCACAAATACGGTAAGCGCGAAAGCGAACGCAATAGTTTCTAATTTTTCTGCAACTGTGGCCACAGCTACAATAATGCTTCAGGATGAAGCAGCGGATGAATCATCAAAAGGTTTTACCCAAGTATTAAAAGAGCAGTTTATTCAAGGTGGAGCTGGTTTTATGGGTATTGTTCTTTTATGTTTAATTTTAGGTTTGGCTGTTGCCATTGAAAGAATCATTTATTTGAATATGGCAAGCACCAATACTACAAAATTGAAACAACAAGTAGAAGATGCTCTTGCATCCGGAGGTATTGAAGCTGCAAAAGAGGTATGCAGAAATACAAAAGGGCCTGTAGCATCAATTTATTACCAGGGCTTAGATAGAGCTGGTGAGAGCATTGAATCAGCTGAAAAGGCAGTTGTTGCTTACGGAGGTGTTCAAATGGGACAATTAGAGAAAAATGTTTCCTGGTTATCCTTATTTATTGCTATTGCACCTATGTTAGGATTCATGGGAACGGTAATTGGTATGATCCAGGCCTTCCAAAAGATTAGTGCTGTTGGTAACCTTAGTGCCTCCTTAATTGCAGGGGATATTCAGGTTGCTTTATTAACTACAGTTTTTGGTCTTATAACGGCTATTATTCTTCAGATTTTCTATAATTATATTATTGCTAAAATAGATAGTATCGTAAATGATATGGAAGATTCATCGATCAGTTTGATCGATATGCTGGTAGACCATAAAAAATAAATCGCTCACTTAATAATAAATATTATGAATAAAATTATTAAAATAGTATTGGTTGTTTTAGGAGCGTTATCGGCGATACTTTGGTATCAGCTGCCAGGAAGAGATGTTCCTGCCTCTGAAGCTGTAGAGAGTGGAGCTATGAATTTTATGTTCATAATTACCTACCTTCTATTGGGATTTGCAGTAGTCGTAAGTCTTGTTTTTACACTTAAGAATTTATTTGCAAATCCGAAAAGCCTGAAAAAGACCCTTATGGTTATTGGTGGGTTTATTGTGGTTGTTCTAATTTCTTATGTTCTTGCGAGTGGCACTGATGTAAGTATTGAAGAAATGGCCGGCAGGGGTATTGAAACTTCGGAAACTACGATAAGAAGAATTGGGACTGGTCTCAATATGTTTTTTCTCCTTGTACTAATAGCAATTGCAGCGATGGTCATGGGTGCATTTAAGAACATGTCGAACAAATAAAAACTATAAACTATGCCTAGAAGAGGAGGACCACCAGAAGTTAATGCAGGATCTATGGCAGACATTGCCTTTTTGCTGCTTATATTTTTCTTAGTTACAACGACTATTGAAACAGATGCAGGTTTAGATAGAATGCTTCCACCGATGGAGCCGCCAGACACGGACGTTGTTATTAAGCAAAAGAATATTTTTACGGTTAATATCAACAAAAATGGGCAGTTGCTGGTTGAGGAAGAACTGCTTGATCTTAAACAGCTTAGAGGGAAAGCTATCGCATTTCTGGATAATGGAGGTGATGGTAGTTGCAATTACTGTAAGGGTAAAAAGGATGCGAGTTCTTCAGATAATCCGACGAAAGCAATTATATCTCTGAAAAATGATCGCGAGACCAAGTATGGTACCTACATAACGGTGCAAAATGAATTGGTAGGAGCTTACAATGATCTTCGAAATAGAGAAGCCCAGCGTCTTTATGGAAGAAATTTTACGGAAATGGAATCTGAATTTCTTAATCCCGAAACACCAGCGAGTACCAGAGATGATTTAAAAGTAAAGGTGCAGAAAGTACAGGAAATCTTTCCTCAAAAATTATCCGAGGCAGAAACATCAACTAGTAATTAACCTGGAGTTAAGTTATAATTATGGCAAAATTTAATAAGAAAAAAGATGGGGATCTACCCGCGGTATCAACGGCTTCCTTGCCTGATATTGTTTTTATGCTATTGTTCTTTTTTATGACTGTAACCGTAATGAAAGATAGCTCGTTAATGGTTCAGAATACCTTACCAAATGCTAGTGAGGTAAAGAAGTTGGAAAAAAAGGATAGAGTATTGTACATCTATGTGGGTAAACCCACCCGGGAATATCAGAAGGTTTTTGGTACTGAACCAAAAATACAACTGAATGATAAATTTGCAAATGTTTCAGAGGTTGGAGATTTTATTTTGCAGGAAAGAGCTAAAAAGTCACAGGAACTGCAAAATGTTCTGACTACTGCTCTTAAAGTGGATAAAGATGCCAATATGGGTCTTATAGCAGATATTAAACAAGAGTTGCGAAAAGTAAACGCTCTAAAGGTTAATTATACTACCTATGAGGGTGATGCTTTTAGAAATTTGCAGTAAAGAATTAACTTATACACTTATATAATTGTAAAAGCGCTTCAAAATATATTTTGAAGCGCTTTTTTTATACTCTTGGTTTCGTTTATTATTTACCTTTAAAATTCTATGAAACGCTATACACTATTTTTTATTTTAGGTTTCTCGATAAATCTATTTGCACAGGTGAATACTGAAGCCGAAGATCTTAAATATCTGGAGGATCAATTTTATCTCGGGATAACGTATAACTTTATACTGAATAAACCTGATGGAGTTACTCAGGGTAATTTTTCTTACGGATTAAAAGGTGGATTTATCAAGGATATTCCCTTAAACAGCCGAAGGAACTTTGGAATAGGTATAGGTCTTGGATATGCATATAACAACTATTATACGAACTTGTTTGTTAATGAAACTGAGAATGGTCTCGAATATATTGTACTTGATTCTGATGTTTCTTATAAGCGCAATAAATTAGATACTCATGTTATAGAAATGCCCATAGAATTCAGATGGCGTACATCCACACCAAGTAATTACAAATTTTGGCGAATTTATGCGGGAATGAAATTGGGCTATGTAGTAGGTAGCAGATCCAAGTTTGTCTCTGATTCAGCAAAGATATCTTTTAACAACTCCGATATAAGTAATTTCAGATATGGTGTTATGCTTAATTTTGGTTATAGTACTTTCAATGTGCATGCTTATTATGCATTAAGTAATTTGTTTAACGATGATGTAACTACTATTGAGGGAGATTCAATTGAATTTAGACCTTTAAGAATTGGAATTATCTTTTATATACTATAAAGTTATAGCCAGAATTTGATAGTCAATAATTGAGACCCAAATCCAATTATAAAACCTATTAAGACTTCAGCTCTGCTATGCCTGTTTAGATAGAGTCTTGCGGTAGCTAAGATTCCCGTTAATAGGGTAAAAAGGCTTATGGCAATAATTATATTAACTTCAAAATGAATACTCAGTGCGATTAAAAACATAAGATAGCTACCCATCCCTGCCATATGTAAACTGGTTTTAAATTTAAAAAAAGTCAAAAAAAGACAGGCCATAGTAGCGCTTAGTAATCCAATAAAGAAAAAATTCAATTCGAGGGTATAATTATTAGGGATTACCTTTATGATTATCATCAGGAGTAAGGCAATTTGAATAATCAATGGATATTTTCGTTCGTTTATGCCCGGTAAAAAAATTGAACGAACAACTCCCAGGTTTTTCAATATCAGAAAACTAATAATGGGAATAATGACCGTAAGTATGAAAATGGGCAATACGTTACCGCTTTGAAGTTCAAGTGGGCTGTATTTCGGAGTTATGACAAAATAAGTAATAGTCCCCGCTATTGGCACAAAAATAGGATGGAATAAATGAGAAATTATTTTGAAAAACAATTTCATTAAATCTGCTTTCTAAGACGCGCGACCGGTATACCCAGTTGTTCTCTGTACTTGGCTACAGTGCGCCTTGCAATTGGATATCCTTTATCTTTTAGTATGGCAGCCAATTTATCATCTGTGAGAGGTTTTTTCTTCTCTTCTTCTCTTATTACAGTTTTCAATATACTTTTGATTTCCCTGGTAGAGACATCTTCCCCTTCTTCATTCTTCATTGATTCGGAGAAATATACTTTAATTAATTTGGTGCCATAGGGAGTATCAACATATTTACTATTAGCAACCCTTGACACTGTAGACACATCCATATGAATAGCATCTGCAATATCTTTTAAGATCATAGGTCGTAATTTACGTTCATCACCACTAAGAAAGTACTCTTTTTGATATTGCATTATTGCATTCATAGTGATATAGAGCGTCTGTTGCCGCTGTTTTATGGCATCTATAAACCACTTTGCAGAATCCAACTTCTGTTTGATGAACATTACAGCATCTTTTTGTGATTTGGACTTATCCTTTGCACTCTTATAGCCAGCTAGCATATTACTGTATTCATTCGAAATATGAAGTTCAGGAGCATTTCTTCCATTTAAGGTCAATTCCAGTTCTCCATCCAAAATCTTAATAGAAAAATCTGGAACAATATGTTCAATAACTTTACTACTTCCCGCGTAAGATCCACCTGGTTTTGGATTTAATTTTTCGATTTCTAATACAGCTTCTTTAAGCTCATCTTCGTTTATATCGTATTTCTGAAGCAGTTTGTTGTAGTGTTTTTTGGTAAATTGCTCGAAGGACTTATCCAGAATGTTAATAGCTAATTCAATATTTGATGTTCTTTCTTTACGTTTAAGTTGAAGAATGAGACACTCATCCAAGGTTCTTGCAGCAACACCAGGAGGATCCAATTCCTGGACAATTTTTAAAACTCTTTCAATATCCCTCTCTTCGCAATGGATGTTTTGGGTAAATGCCAAATCATCTGCAATATCAGCTAAAGGTCTTCGTATATAACCGCTCTCATCAACACTACCAACCAAAAATTCAGCAATAGCCCATTCCAGATCATCGAGATATACTGTATTTAATTGGTTAATTAGGTATTGATTGAACGAGATACCGGCGGCATAAGGAATACTCTTTTCATCATCATCGGGGCTGTAATTATTGGCCCTCGTACGATAATCAGGCACTTCGTCATCACTTAAATAGTCATCAATATTAATATCTTCTGCTGCTATATTTTCACTATCTGATTCTCCTTCATAGTCTTCATTAAAATCATCGTCTAATGAACTTTTTTCTTCTTTGCCACTTTCTAAGGCCGGATTTTCCTCAAGTTCCTGATTTATTCGCTGTTCAAATGCCTGCGTAGGAAGCTGAATTAACTTCATCAACTGAATTTGCTGAGGAGATAGCTTTTG
>NZ_JBATGR010000209.1:0-6416 GCF_049665975.1 Eudoraea sp. | reverse complement strand
TATGCCGGCCACTCAGGAATACCTGCGTGGTTCGGATTTCCGGTTCTGGCAAAATTGATCCAGGAATTGCTAACTTTCTCCGCTAAAGCATGTGCCGCTGGACCACCACCTGTCATATTTTTACCCCTCTCGATATTGTCAAAGACGAAGGGTAATTCCATACAATGCAAGGATTTATATTTACCATCCCAAACCGGGGACTGCCAGGTAAAAAGATACATATAAACCGGTGCACCATCTTGAAGTTTAGATTTTTCATTTGCCTGATCAACAGCCCCGGGACGGAACATTAAGTCCACGTCAATTAAGTCTTTTGGATCCGTATCATTAGGATAAGCATTTTTGACGGCCTGCAGATAGGCGTCTGCCTTATCTTTGTATTGTTCCTTTATATGGTCCATTATTTGCTGTTCAGAGGCTTTGGCAAATCGCATATTTGCAAATGGTGAAAATTCGTTTTTTGTTGTTCCCACTAATAGGGGTATATCTTTGGAAAGATCAAAAGCTTCATTGGAATACAACTGATAGGGCAGGTCTTCCCCATCCCGGCTAGGCCCCCAATTAAGTCCAAACCCGATTACAGGTTTACCATCGGCCTTCATTTTTTCTTCAATCGTCTTTAGCGCTTTGGCACCAGCTGCACTTAAAATTTCGAAAGGGATGTTCTGCAGGCTATCCACCTGATTTTCATTTAATCCAAGATTGGAAATTACCTCTGCTGTAATGGCCTGTGTTTCGTTTTTTTCCAACATGGCAGTACGGAAAGACCCGCTTTGATTGATGGCCTTATGGAAAAGACCCTTGGCTTTAGGCATAGCCATAAGCGTATTTACTTTGGCCCCACCGCCAGATTGTCCAAAAATGGTTACATTATCTGGATCGCCTCCAAAATTTTCAACATTGTTCTTTACCCATTCGAGTGCGGTCACGATATCTATAATGCTGTTATTGGCAGAATGCTTGTATTTATCGCCGTAAGCAGATAGATCTAAAAAGCCTAAAATATTCAGGCGGTGGTTAATAGAAACAACCACCACGTCTCCTTTTTTACTTAAGTTTTCTCCATCAGTAGAAGGTAATTCCTGACTGGAACCAGCAGTAAAACCGCCTCCGTGGATCCAAAAAAGAACGGGCCTTTTTTTACCATCGTCAATACCTGGGGTCCAAATATTAATTCGAAGGCAGTCTTCGTTAGGATATCCCCAGTCATGGTCAAAAACAAATTCAGGTTCATCCATAACCTGTGTTGTAGGCGTCATGAGGGGCGCTACAGGCCCATACATGGTTGAACTTCTAACACCTTCCCAGGAATCAGCTTTTGTTGGAGCCATAAAACGTTCTGCTTTGGCATAGGGGATTCCTTTATAGATATAGGTACCATCGTGTATATACCCTCGTACTTTCCCTGATTCCGTTTTAGTCACGGCGATATTCTCACCCGTAATGACTTCCTGCGCAGAAAGAGAAATGGTCATTAAAAATAGGACCAGGCCCATTTGATATAGATTAATTTTTTTCATTTTTTTAATATTAGTATTCCTATAAATATTGTTTTATTTAAAACCAATTTTTCTCAATCCTTCATGACTTATCTTCATGGCTTCAAGTGGTTTCAGGCCATCGAAGGTCATATCCTGTTCCACCATGTAGTATTTCATGCCAGACAGTTTTTTATTCTCTAGGATACGGGAAAAATCAATATTTCCATTACCTACCGGTGCAAACCTGCCTTGCTCATCCATGTCCTTTACATGCCAGATTTTAAAGCGTCCGGGATATTTCTCGAAATAAGCCACAGGATCTGCTCCTGCTTTGGTAACCCAATACAGGTCCATTTGAAAATTTACATATTTGGGGTCGCAATGTTCCAGCAAATAATCAATAGGCACAATACCATCTGAATCTTTTTGAAATTCAAAATCATGGTTATGGTATAGCAATTCAAGTCCGGCGGCCTGGCATTTTTTGCCAAGGGTGGTAACTATTTCGGCAAGATTGGCTGCACCTCCTGTCATACTCATAGTTCTGGTTTCACGATCAAAATTAAATAACCCCATAGGAGGCACAGGAATTACAAAATACTTAAACCCCGCCGCTTTAACATCGGCAATCATGGCATCTGCATTCTCCATAGTTACCGTACTCTGATGGCTACTGATGGGTTTTAAACCTAACTGATTCAATAACTTTTTAAAATCTGCAGGGGCCATATTGTAGAATTTACCATCTTTATAGCCCGCAGCTTCCAAGTAGCTGTATCCTGCATCTGCCACTGCTTGCAATGTAGTCTTAGCATCCGTCTCCATGGCATCCCTTACAGTGTATAGTGCTAAACCACCGAATTTTTCTTGTGCATTGACCATAATTATCCCGGCCATTACAAAAACTGAGAATAGGAGTTTTACGGTTGTTTTTGTGTTTAATTTTTTCATTGTTGTATATATATATTAGCTGTATTCCTATATCATTATATTCATCCTGTTAATGGAAACTGTATAAATAAGGTGCTTTATGGGCTTTCCCCTGAAATAGTTTTTCGTGTCGCTGCAGAATATCCATTGCCAGTATTTTACGTTGAAAACTGGTACGTCGCAGTTTTTCTCCTAAAATAGCTTCGTATACCTGTTGCAATTGCTTCATGGTAAATTTAGGAGGCAGCAGGTTCATGCCTACTAATTTTCTTTCCAGATTATCCCTGAGTACTTGCAGCGCCTTATCAACAATTTCCTGATGATCCATCATTAAGGGTGGCAGTTCATTTATAGCATACCAGTTAATGGAATCTGAGAGTTTATCGGGTTGCGGATTTACTTCATCATAATTGATTAAAGCGTAATAAGCCACGGAGATAAATCTGTCGAACATCCAATAGTTATCTTTTAAATCATAATTATTTTCTTGCAAGATCTTTCTCATTGTCTTAGGATCGGAGCGTGAAAGAGAACCAAACGTATGAAACTGTTCCAAATAAATATTATCTAATCCGGTTCGTTCCCTTAAACCTCTTTTTACCGCATCATCCAAATTTTCAGTTCGTTTTACAAAACCTCCCGGGAGGGCGAAAAATTTGGTATTATGATATTCCAGAACAAGTATTTTTAATTGATCCCCATTAAATCCAAAGATGACCGAATCATAGGCCAGATGAGGTATATAATCCTTACTGTCAGGTAGTTTCTTTTTTTTGATCTTTGTCAAGAATTAAACTTTCTCCAAATAAATGATAAAATTTCAAGAAAAAAAAGTATTATTGTAACAAAATGAGACAATAATAAAAATTTAACACTTTATCCCATGAAAACAGCCGTGATTTTTTCTCTTCTATTACCCTTTTTAAGTTCAATTGGTATGGCTCAGAATAACAATGCTTTTACTGTTCAGGTGAAAGTAGACAATGGTATCATTGAAGGTAATTATAATACACATACAGGTATTCAAACTTACTTTGGAGTTCCTTTTGCTAAACCACCGATAGGTGATTTGCGATGGAAGGCACCGCAACCATTGGACAATTGGGATGGTATAAAGGAAACCAAAACATTTGGCCCGAGACCCATGCAGACGCTGGTGTTTGGTGATATGAAATCTCGTTCGAACGGAGTTAGTGAAGATTGCCTTTATTTGAATATTTGGACTCCTGCTACCAGAAACATTAAGGATTTGCCTGTTTTGCTCTATTTTTTCGGTGGTGGAAATGTTGCAGGAGATGCCTCAGAATATCGGTATGATGGGGAGAGTATGGCCAAAAAAGGGATTGTAGTGGTTACAACGAATTACCGATTAAATATTTTTGGATTCTTTGCGCACCCGGAATTGAGTGCCGAAGCCCCTTACGGAGCATCAGGAAACTATGGATTGCTGGATCAAAACGCTGCCTTGAAATGGGTGCACAAGAACATTGCCGCCTTCGGGGGTAGTCCCAATAAAATTACAATTGCCGGAGAGTCGGCCGGATCCATAGGGGTTAGCCAACAGATGGCCTCGCCGCTTTCCAAAAATTTGATTGCCGGTGCTATTGGGGAGAGTGGAGCCGGAATTAAACCAACAATGGCTCCGGTATCCTTGAAGGACGCAGAAAATACCGGATCGGAATTTGCCAAAAACGCGGGATACCCTAGACTGGCGGAATTAAGAAAACTAAGTACAAGAGATGTTTATGAAATATACAACGAATCGAAAAGGTTCGGTTTCCCGGCCGTAATCGATGGCTATTTCTTACCAAAATCCCTACCCGAAATATTTGAAAGCAAGCAACAAGCTATGGTGCCTTTATTATTGGGATGGAATTCTGCTGAAATTCCCGGGATGGCTTTTATGCAAGGACAAGCTTACTCTGAGGAAAACTATTTGGCAAAGGTTAAAGAGGCCTATCCGGAAACACATGATGAGGTTTTAAAACTATACCCTCATGGTTCAGCACAGGAAATAGAAAGATCTGCTACAGACCTGGCCTCCGACCGTTTTATTGCCTACAGTACATGGAAATGGTTCGATCTGCACAGAAAAAACAGTGATCAACCGGTTTATCGATATCTATATAGCAAATTACGCCCTTCTTTAAGGGATAGGACCCTTGCTTCGGGCTTGGCGGGGGGTACAGTTAAAAAAGATGCCGAGGCTCCTAAAATGCCACAACCTATTGGGGCTCCACATGCCTGTGAGATTGAATATTGCATGGGGAACTTACATCTGGTTGATGACTATGCCTGGACCAAAGATGATTTTATGGTTTCGGAAACCATGCAAAATTATTTTGCCAATTTCATAAAAACAGCTAACCCAAATGGGGAAAACCTGGCAAATTGGCCATCCGCTGCAGCCAAAGATAGCTCACCACCTGTAATGATCCTCAATATGGAAAGTGAGGCGAAAAAGGCCACTAATGATGCCCGCTATGAATTTTTAGATAAAACTTATGGAAATTGAGAAAGTAGATTAGAAGATTTGAAATTAAACGATAAAATATAAAAACCTGCCATATGGCAGGTTTTTTTAGCTCTCATTAATGACTTTGCTGTGAACGCTTTAAATAGGTTTCAGAAATAAAAGTACGCCTTTACTTTAGGTTTTTATTAAAAAAATCAATGGTACGTTTCCAGGCCAATTCAGCCGCTTCTTTGTCATAGCGCGGCGTAGTTGTATTGTGAAAACCATGATTTACATCAGGATAGATATAGGCCTCATATTCCTTGTTATTTGATTTTAATGCCTCTTCATAAGCTGGCCAGCCCTCATTAACTCTCGTATCCAATCCGGCATATTGCAACATTAAAGGCGCGTTTATTTTATCGATATCTTCTTTAGGCTGTCCACCGTAAAAAGGTACGGCTGCTGAGAGTCCAGGAACTTTCACGGCCATCATATTTGAAATCCATCCGCCAAAGCAAAAACCAACTACCCCAATTTTACCATTGCATCCCTCGTGGGCTTTTAAGAATTCATAGGCGGCAATAAAATCTTCAAGCATTTCATTTCGGTCACGTTCTCGCTGCATTTCCCGGCCTTTATCGTCATTACCCGGATATCCGCCAAGAGGAGTCAGGGCATCTGGTGCCAGAGTTATGAAACCTTCCAAAGCTGCCATTCTCGCCGTGTCTTCAATATAGGGGTTAAGCCCCCTGTTTTCGTGTACTACAACAATGCCAGGCAATTTTCCTTTAGCATCCTTGGGCTTAGAGAGAAGCCCCTTAATGGTTCCACCGCCTTTGGAAGATTCATAATTAATATATTCCGATTCCAACCTGGGATCATTGGGTGGTACCAGCATGGTATCCTTGTAGTTGGGCATCATAAAGCTCATAAGAGATGAAATAGTGATACCACCTACGGCATAAAGAGATAGTCTTTCAATAAATTCGCGTCTCTGTAATTTGTTATGTGCATAATCATCATAGAGGTCAAAGACTTCCTGTTTAATATCTTCTTTTTTAAGTTTTTTCATAATAGTATTTTTATTTACTGCAATAGACTTTTCATAAAATTTTCTTTAAAAGCACGTCCAATAGGAGCTTTAATACTTCCAATCAAATAGACCTGGTTTCCGATTATTTTTTCAATTTTTGAGGTATTTATAATAAAGGACTTATGCGTTCTAAAGAAGTGTTTTTGATTTAAATTTTGTTCCCAAAAACGAAGGGGTTCTGAAGATAAGTATTTTTTTTCAGAGGTTATAATGTCTGTATAATCCGCATCAGATTTAATATAAATAATATCCTTGATGGCGATTTTTATATGTTCATATCCCGACTTAATAAAAATTTCTTTGCGATTCTCATAATGATTAGAAAGAGTTTCTTCCGTTTGTTTTAAACTGTTCCTCGCAGGTATTTTCGAGACTGCTTTTACAAAACGCTGGAACGAAAAGGGTTTTAATAAATAATCAACCACGTTTAAATCATAACTCTCCAGGGCATAAT
>NZ_JBATGR010000208.1:0-6998 GCF_049665975.1 Eudoraea sp. | reverse complement strand
GTAGATGAATTGCATTTAGCCGATAGCTTAAAAACTTTGGAAAGTCTTCAACCGGGATCTAAAGTCAGCGGGTATAAAGATTTTCGGAGAATTTTGGATCGAAAGGATATTGACGCCATAACCTGCGCTACTCCGGATCATTGGCACAGCCAAATTGCCTCCCTCGCCTTCCAGGCAGGGAAAGATGTCTATGGCGAAAAACCACTTTCATACGACGTAAAAGAAGGACAATTATTACTTAAAAACCAACAGAAATACAACCGTATTTTTCAATTGGGAACGCAGATTCATGCCACAGATAATTACCACAGAGTAGTTGAATTGATCCAGGCCGGGGCCATTGGAAAAGTCCATACCGTAAGGCTTTGGAAAACTGGTGGACCTCCGGATTTGACCGAGACTGTAATAAAACCTATTCCCAAAACCCTGGATTGGGATATGTGGCTGGGTCCAGCGCCCTATGTAGATTATATTCCTGCAAAATGCCATTTTACCTATAGGTACTTTATGGATTATTCCGGTGGTGTATTTGCCGATTTCTGGTGCCATATTGCAGATGTGGTCTACTGGGCTATTCGGCCAAAAGGTCTGAAGAGTATCTCAGCCAGAGGAGAAGAAGCAGATGGGATAGCTAATACCCCCAAATGGATAGACGTGGACTATGAATTTCGGGATTTGAAACTATTCTGGACTTCCACCCCACCCGATGTTCCCGGTGCAGCAGAAAGAGGCATTGGTGCTTATTTTGAAGGCGAAAAGGGCACACTTATTTGTGATTATGAAACAAAGGAAATTACAATCAATGGGGAAACAGTTACCGATATTCCTGAAATCCCAAAAACCCTGCAGCGCTCTCCCGGTCACCAGCAGAATTTTGTGGATGCCGTAAAATCCCGCAACCCTTCGGAGTCTAACCTGGCCTATGCCCGGGAGATGACGCTTCCCATGCATTTGGGATTAATATCCTGGCAACTGAACAGAAAACTGGAATGGAATGCTATAAAAGAAAAATTTATTGGGGATAAGGAAGCTAATGCACTGCTCTCCAGAAAGCCCAGGAAAAAATGGGATTTAGCGTAACAAAAAACCCAACAATGAAAAACCTTTTGAGATAAAATAATTATGAAATCTGAAAAACTACCAGAATTACCTTTTGACGAATGGACAGAAACCAGAATAACCGTTCATTTACTGCTCCAAATATTGGGTAAGACAAGATTGAAATCAACCACCAGAAAAAACCATTGGTGGTATATTACACTATATGTTACCCCAAGAGGCTTTGGGACCTATAGCATCCCCATAAATGACGGGTTGGACAGCTTTGAAATGGAGTTTAATATAAAAAGAAAGGCGGTCATCATCTCCCAAAGTTCAGCGGAGGAAATTGTGTTATCCCTTGCAGATAATCCTACCATTGCAGATTTTTACACACGGTTTATGACCGAAATAAATGGCATTGGTGTATTTCCAAAATTTACTGACAGACCATTTGATGTAAACATCGATAAAAGCTTCAACGAGATTACAGAGTACCACCATTATGATTGGAAGTATATAAACACCTTCTGGAAACTCATGTTATGGAATAGCAACGTTTTTAAAGAATTTAGCGGTCGTTTTTACGGAAAAACCTGTCCCGTTCACATCTACTGGCATCACCTCGATTTAGTGGTAACCCGATTCTCCGGGAAAAAGCTTCCTTCAATGGATAAATCTGCGAGAATTTTAGAAAAAGAAACCTATTCCCATGAACAAATTAGCTTTGGGTTTTGGGTGGGCGACACAAATGTACCGGAACCAATGTATTACTCCTATACCTACCCTTCCCCTGATGGGATAGATAAAGAAGCCCTTCAACCGAAAGGGGCGTTCTGGCAGGATAGCAATGGTAGTCCTATGGCCCTTTTGCGATATGAAGATGTTAAGAATTCAACGAACCCGCGAAAAGCCGTACTAGATTTTCTGGAAAGCACCTACCAGGCAGGGGCAAAAAAGGCAAAATGGAATATCGATGAACTCACTGTTCCTGATTTGGATCAACTTTAAACAGAGAACAATATATTGTTATCACTGGTAGCAGGGGTATGATGGGTAATCCATCTAAGGTTGCTTATGTTGCTTTTACTCTGGAATAAGAGAATTAAAATTCTTAAAAACCACTATGAATCGAAGGAAATTTATAAAGAATACGGCAGCCTATGGAGCCGTACTCTCCGTACCCTTTCCCTATTCGAATACACTTTTTGCAGCCAATCTTTCTTCGGATCTGACAGAATTCAGCGCTTCTGACCTTTCGGTCATAATAAGGACAAAAAAGGCAAGTTGTCTTGAGGTAATGCAGGCCTACCTGAACCGTATCCATCGCTACAATCCCGTATATAATGCCATTGTCAGTATGGTTGATGACGATGATTTGTTAAGTCAGGCACAACAGGCGGATCAGGCCTTAGCCAGAAATGAATATTGGGGATGGATGCACGGCATGCCTCATGCAGTAAAGGATTTGGCTCCGGTGGCGGGATTGCCCTACACAAGTGGATCGCCCATGTTTGCCAAGCGCATAGCTGAAGAAGACAGTGATTTTGTAGCCAAAATTCGCGGACAGGGTGCTATCTTTATTGGTAAGACAAATACTCCGGAATTTGGCTTGGGCTCCCAATGCTACAATCCTGTATTCGGGACCACGGGAAGTGCTTGTAATCCTGCTCTAACCTCCGGCGGAAGCAGTGGTGGTGCAGCATGCGGTCTGGGAACTCACATGCTTCCCGTTGCCGATGGTGGTGATATGATGGGTTCACTTAGAAATCCTGGAGCGTACAACAATGTGATAGGTTTCAGACCAAGCACAAATGTTGTAATGGATGAAGGAGATGCCAAGAACAGGCTTCTTTGGACCTCCGGACCTATGGGGCGAAATACCCGTGATACTATTAAATTATTGCAGACGATCGCCCTTAACCCCGATTTTGATGACTTAAATCCTTTGAGTCTTGATAAAATAAAAATTGGCTGGCTGGGCAATCTCAAAAATTATTTGGCGATGGAGCCAGGAATACTCGAATTATGTGAAGTTAGCCTGGCAGATCTAGCCAAAGCCGGGGCTAAGGTGGAATCTATGCATCCCAATTTTAATATGTCAGATTTATGGCAAAGCTGGACCACGTTGCGTCATTATAGACGCTTAAATATGCTAAACTACTATGAAGATCCCGCCACCAGAAATATGCTAAAGCCAGAGTTAATCTGGGAAATTGAACAAGGCCTTAGTTTTGACGATAAAGATGTGGAGAGGGCAAATATAATTCGCACCAATTGGTACGCCGAATTAGACAGGATGTTTGGTGAATATGACTTCCTGGTCTTACCTACCGCACAAGTGTTCCCGTTTCCAAAAGAAATCTACTGGCCCAAACAAATAAATGGCCGGGAGATGGATACTTATCATCGTTGGATGGAAGTTGTCATATTGGGCAGCCTGGGTGGCATTCCGGTAGTTAATGTACCTGTCGGATTCGATGCACAAGGCAGGCCAATGGGTATGCAGGTCATGGGTAAATTTGAAGATGATAAAAAGGTATTGGAGTTAGCATTGGCTTATGAACAGATCACTAATCATTTAGGCAAAAGACCGGAATTAATTGCAGTTGATGATTAGAATTTTATTGTTATTAACATCCACCTATCCAAAATTCAGTGGTTTACATTATGAAGAAATTCTTTAAAAAATTAGTCTTGTAGATAACAACTAAATAATCTTTCCCCTGGGTGTATAGGATTACGTATCTTAGAGCCAGAAACCGCTTTAAGTTCCTGCAGTGTTTATTAGGTTGTTCGGACAATTAACAACAATGAGAAAACGATATTAAATCTTCAAATTAAATAAAGTTTAATTAAAATAAAATAATATGAATTTCAATTTAGCCGTGCTAATAGACGGTGATAATATACCATCGGCACGTATAAAAGAGATGATGGAAGAAATAGCTAAATACGGCAACCCAACGATAAAAAGGATTTATGGTGACTGGACCAGACCTCATTTGTCAAAATGGAAAAACCTGTTACTTGAAAATGCAATAACTCCAATTCAGCAATATGGATATACTACTGGAAAGAATGCTACGGATTCAGCGATGATAATTGATGCAATGGATATTTTGTATTCAGAAAAAGTACATGGTTTCTGTCTGGTATCCAGTGATAGTGATTTTACCCGCCTAGCCACTCGTCTAAGGGAAGCTGGAATGCAAGTAATAGGAATTGGAGAAAAAAAGACGCCAAATCCGTTTATTGTTGCATGTGACAAATTTATATATATTGAAATTCTGAAAGACCAATCTAAAGAGGCAGAATCTGAAAATGAAAAAACTGAAACTAAAGATAGTGTCGATAAAATAACTTTTAAAGAAATCAAATTAATTGCCACAACAATTAACGATACTTCAGACGACGATGGATGGGCATTTTTAGGGGATGTTGGCAGTTTGTTGCAAAAGAAACAACCAAATTTTGATCCCAGGAACTACGGTTTTCAGAAATTGACTCCATTAATTAAGTCTCTTGGTAAATTTGAGATCGAGCAAAGAGAAAACCCAAAAAGTAAACATAAATTAATATTTGTTAAAAATAAAAAAAGGCCATAAAACATCTTATTTGAGTTACTCCTGTAATTGACCGGAAACATGAAGGTAACCGGGGGGGTTCCCATGGGAAAGTGGAAGTTGATTTCTAAAGCAAGTAAAAAAAATCTTATCTCTGGGATAAAACCGCTGAGTTGGAATTAAAAAATTGGGAACTCTTTGATATGGAAAAAGACCGGACAGAAATACATGATATGGCAGCTGCTAATCCAGAATTGGTAAAACAGATGGCAGCTATGTGGCTAAAATGGGGAAAACGAACTGGAATTATCCCCAGACCCAAAAAAAGATAATTCGTTGGACTAAAAGTGCACAATAAATTTAGGACTGCCCCCTTCGCATTAAAAAAGCAATTTTACGTATCCCGAATTCCGTATCATATTCTTTGACCTTTCTAAAATTAAAACCATAATACAAATCTTTGGCAGGTTCATTGGCCAGGCCGGTTTCTACTGTAAAGGTATTGGTAGTATAGGACTCCAGTACAAATTGTAACAGGGCGCTTCCTATTCCCTGCCTGAAAAATCTGGGGTGTACTACCAGACTTTGAATATGGGTGTTGCTTTCTTCTACTTTTACTTCAACCACCCCGGCTAGATCCTCTGCCAGATAGTAACCGTAAAACGTGTTGCGGCTTTCCAAATATTCCTCTAATGCTCTTTTAAGGGGTGGAAAGTCGGTTGCATTTAAGAGTTTGGCTTCAATGGCGTAGGAAGCCTGAAAAACGGAGCGGATAGATTGGGCTACTTGCTGGTCTTTATGATCTAGGGTTTGGATCATTTAGGGAATTTAATGGGATACACTATCATTTTAGCCTTATTAAAACTACAACAGATTAGAATCTTCCTCCTTATTCCCGTTTGTGTATTAAAAACAGGGAAGCCGCTAGGTTTTTTTAAATAGTCAGTGACCGCAAAAATGACCATGGCCAACAAAATAGTACGTCGTAATAATATTTTTAGCTCATCTAAAGTGTTAAATTTGAGCTATTTAGCAGCTTCTTTTCTTCGATCTTGTGAAAAATAAGCAGCCGGGATACCCCCATGCCAAAAATCATAAATACCAATGATATCACAAAGGCATCAAAAGCCTCAAGGAGATATATTCCAGGATGATACTGCTCATTGGTTAAAAATACATAATATATCTTATACTCAAAAAGTGCTACCCTGGTTTTTCAGGTGCTGTCAAACGCCTTTTATTAGCGGTCTTCATATCGGCATATCTGGGGTCCTGGATTATTTCCTGCTTTTGCATCTTTATGGTCTCTATACTTAAAAAGCCAAATTCACTTACCACCCTGCCGTAGAACCTATAAATTCCTCTGCCCCTAAAATAGTATTTGGCAGCCACCGGGGGAAAAAGAACCGTATCAAAGACCTCCCCGTGCTGGTCTACACAGGTGGCAAAATGCATGCGCTTGCCCGTATGTGTATTCGTATTCTTAACGGTGACCAGGTAACCATAAATATCTATATTCCTGTTTAAATACTGCTCCAGATCTCTACTGCCATTTTTATTTTTAGGGGGTTCTTTTAACAGGTGAAAAGGAGAACACAGACAAAACCCCAGCAATTCCAATTGGGTAAAGGCCATCTCCAGGTCTGTGGTATGCAGGCGTGGGATCTTAAATTTCTGGTGGGTGGGTGGGAACAATTTGGGGTGGTCTACTATAGTGCCTTTCGAAAGAAACAAATGGGCCTCCCACAAGAGTTTGTGCTTATTAATTTTTGTAAACCGGAATGCGTTTATACGGATAAGGATACTCAGCTGCTCTATGGAAATAGGTACCCGGTCTAAAAAATCTTCCAGTGAAGTAAAAACCCCATGCAGCTGCCGCTCTTTTAAAATACGCTCCATCACCCGGCTCTCCAGTTCTTTTAAATACATATAGCCCAGATAAATGTCTGTGCTATAAATACAGTTTACCGCAAAACTCTTGTTAATACAGGGTGCATGTATAGTAGCCCCCATCATCCGGGCTTCGTGCACATAAAACTCAGAACGGTAAAAGCCGCCCCCATTGTTAAGCACCGCCACCAGATATTCCAGAGGGTAATAGGCCCTTAAAAACAGGGTCTGATAACTCTCCACGGCATAGGAGGCAGAGTGCCCCTTAGCAAAAGCATAACCGGCAAAACTGGCTACCTGGTGCCAGATCTCGGAGATCAGCCCTTCTTCATAACCTTTTTTGCGGCAGTTGTCCATAAACTTGTCCTGCACCTTCTGGAACTCTTCCCGGGAACGGAATTTTCCGCTCATCCCTCTTCGTAGCACATCGGCCTCCCCAAGGGTAAGTCCGGCAAAATAATGCGCCACTTTTATTACGTCTTCCTGGTAAACCATAATACCATA
>NZ_JBATGR010000207.1:0-54907 GCF_049665975.1 Eudoraea sp. | reverse complement strand
CCCTTATATTGAAGTTATTAAAATAGGTACTACAACCCGTGGTAAGAATGAATTTTCACTTACAATGGTAGATGATCCTAACCGGGATGGGGCTCCTTTTATTTACACCCCTTCCAGAGAAAACCAGATTAATCCCGCTAATAACTGGGCCATACAGCCATTAGTTGGAAGAAACGAAAATTCTGTAGGCTTCTCGGATTATACCGCAGGTTTTGACCCGGATATTGAATTAAAAGAAGATTTAGAAAACCTGGGAGTTTTGGGTGATGAAAATGAACCATACCTAGCCAGGGCCATTGAAGAAATTGCAGGTATTTCGGGGAAAAGGGATTTTACCGTAAAGACGCCTGTTGAGCTATTTACCAGTTCTAAAATGTTTACGCCAATGAAGGACAATATGGTGTTGGATAAGCCTCTTCATCTAAATCTTGATTTGAAATAATAATAACTTATAGTTTTAAATTCAATCCTAATCTAAGGTTCCTACCTCTTGTGGTAAATCCAATTACCTCAGTAAAATTGGTGTTAAACACATTTTCTATATTTAAAAAGAATTTGAGTTTGTTTACTATTACTTCCTGCGATATATAAAATCCAAAGGTTGAAAAAGGTTCGAGAACCTGATCATCAAATGTGTTAAAATCAGTATCCAGGCGTTTCCCTGTATAAGAATACGTAAGTGATGTATAGGTTCTGGTTGAAAAACTATAGCTAAAAGCCGCGTTGACACTATGCTTAGGTATTCTTATTGCGTTATCTCCTTTCCTTTCGGTAAAAGTGTAGTTTGCGCTCAAATTCATTTTCAAAAGAGGCGCCCAGTTTAATTGGGCTTCCAAACCTTGCACATTAATTGTATTTGAGGCATTAAAATATTGAAAAAGTGTATTATCAAAAAATACAAAATTGTCTTCTTTTCTATTAAAATACAGAGCGCTAAACCTTAATTTCTCATTTGCTTTAACCTCCAAACCCCCTTCAGCAGTCCTGTTAGTTTCAGGTTCTAAAAATGGGTTTGCACCAAACATCCCAAATAACTGACTTAAAGAAGGTGTGATATAAGAAGTGGCATAAGAACCCATAAATTTTAAATAACCCTCATCTAATGCCATTGAATAAGATGGATTAATATTATATACCAAATGTGAACCATACTCCGAGTGCAGGTTTAGTCGCAGCCCTGCATTTATATTCAATCCAAAAGATGAAACATAAACCAAATTTGCATAAGGATCTATCAGTGAGAATTCCTGAACTCCATCAACTTCAGCCCTGTCCAGATTATAATTCAGGCCCAAAATCGCATATATACTTTCATCGAAAGTATATCTGTTAAACAAATCAACTATATAATTATTCCCTTCAAACATAGAAGGAAAAGCACTCCTGTTATCCGACTTATAATTAGTGAACGAACCGTTTAAGTTTAAATCGCCTTTTTCATAGATCCATTTGGAAGATAACCCCAAACGTTTTTGTTCAGTAAGAAAAGTGTAGGGAGCATCAATTAAGCCAAAAGATTCATCATAAGCACTGTTCAGATTCGTATGATTAGCGTAAATAGTAAGATTTACTTTATGATTAAATGAATATCCTAATTTTAGATCAATATTATATCTTGAAAAAGGGTCTTCCTCATTAGTTTCGGTAATAATTGATGATAAACCATTGGTATACACATTGGAAAAACCCAGAGAATAGGTAAAACTCTCAAGGGTTCCGGCAACCAAGGCGGTGTTGCTAAAATCTGCAATATTATAGTTCTTTTCAAATGAAGATTGGTTCGTCCCAATACTGGATAGAAATTCACCACTAATTTTTTTGTCCGAGACCTTTTTGCTTGTTATATTAATTACGGCAGTAGCTGCACTCATACCATAGAGCGTACTGGAAGCTCCTTTTATAATTTCAATTGATTCTATATTTGATGTGGCAAGTAACCTAAGATCATATTCCTGAGAAAAAGAAGAAGGATCTGAAACTCTAATACCGTCTACCAAGATTAAAACCTGCCTGCCTCTTCCACCACGGGCAAAAACCCCCAATACCTCTCCTTGCCTTCCACGACTCCCGTTTATTTCAATTCCACTTTTGGTGTTAATTATTTCTGCTACAGTTTTTCCCTGATTCCTTTCCAATTCTTTAGAAGTTATCTTTATAACTGTTTTACCCGAATTCTCTCTTTTTATAGGAAATCTGGAATCACTGACCACAACCTCATCCAATTCCTGTAACTCCATGGTATCCTTTTGATTCTGGGCAGAAACCATTGATGCCAATACATAAAGAATGCAAAAAAGAGAGCATCTTTTTATCATTAAATTCAAATTATTTTGCGGGAAAAATGTACAGATGTTCCTATACGCAAACTTTTATCCCGAAAGTTTAACATTGTTTGTTGAATTGGGCAGGTCTCCTGACTTGCGTCTTGCCACCTACCTTCCCGTGGATGTTCAATTTATTGAGCACAAACAGTGGTTCTGAAGTAGTAACAAGCGTTCCTTATTAAAGGAACTAAGCTTACAGTTGCGGGAACAGTTCCGGAATTAAACCGGATTCCCTTTTAATTTCATATCTAAATAAAGAAGTGAAAACCAAAATTCGAGACTAATGTAGTACAATTTCTCTAGTCCGAGTCTCTTTTCCCTCCCAGTTTTATAATAAGCCAGAGGATTCCAACAATGAAATGAAGTAATACAATTCCTCCAATGATGTAAACTATGATATTAGAATCTCTTCCCATATGAGAATTTTTAACAAATTTAGAAAGTATACAATTTTAGAAATGTGACTTTTGTTACCTTGCGAAAGTGTTTATGAATAAATTCTCATTTAAATATATAGCCTTACTCAGTCTGATTCTAACCCTCGTTTCATGTAAAGAGAAAAGTGAGATTTCTTTGTCTGAAACTTTAAATAGGGATTTAGTTGCCATAAATCATGCAAAAGGATTTTCAATAGAAAAGTCTGCTTCCGGAATTACCATAATTAAGGTATTTTCTCCCTGGCCAGATGCAGAGAAGGCTTTTACCTACGCTTTAGTGCCCAAAGAACTTAAAATAGTATCTAAACTAAACAAAAAAGATTTTGATGCAATTATAACCGTTCCCGTGGAACGAATTATCACCACCTCAACAACGCATATACCGGCTTTGGAGAATCTGGGAGTTATTGACAAGCTCATAGGCTTTCCTGATACCAGATATATTTCTTCAAAAGTTACCAGAAAAAAAATAGATGAGGGAAAAATAGCAGATTTGGGTAATAACGAATCCATTAATACTGAAATGGTCATAAACCTTAATCCAGATCTACTAATAGGTTTCAGTATAAATAATCAAAATAAGGCCTATAAAACTCTTCAGCGTTCAAATATTCCGGTTGTTTACAATGGAGATTGGACAGAACAAACCCCTTTGGGTAAGGCAGAGTGGATTAAATTCTTTGCACCTTTCTTTAGTTTGGAGGAGAAGGCTGAAGACATTTTTAAGACTACTGAATCAAATTATTTGGCCGCTAAGGTTTTAGCGAAGAAGGCAAAAAACAAACCAACAGTACTTAGCGGAGCCCTTTATAAAGATGTATGGTATCTCCCGGGTGGGAAAAGTTGGGCAGCAAGCTTTATTAATGACGCCAATGCAGATTACTTATGGAACGATACTAACACAACCGGAAGTCTTTCACTAAGTGTAGAAAGTGTGCTTGCAAAAGCCAGTAACGCTTCATTTTGGGTGTCTCCTTCTCAATTTATATCTTACAATGAACTTGATGAGGCAAGTAGGCATTATAGCCAGTTTAAGGCCTATAAAGAAAAAAAAATATACACTTTTGCCAATACGAAAGGTGATAGCGGAGGTTTGTTGTTTTATGAGTTGGGACCTGCAAGGCCAGATTTGATCTTAAAAGACCTTATCTATATCTTTCATCCCGAATTACTTCCGGAACACCAGCTTTTCTTTTTTAAACCCCTACAGTAGTGCAAAGATCAAAAACATACCTGTTTCCTTTCCTAATCCTATTTCTGGTTTTACTTTTTTGTTTTGTGCTTAATCTAAGCCTTGGATCTGTAGCCATTCCGTTTAAAGAGACTATTAAGAGTATTTTTGGAGGAGTAGTTGTAAATGAATCATGGCATTATATCATATGGAATTACAGGATTCCAAAGGCCTTTACCGCTATTTTAGTCGGTAGCGGACTGTCGCTAAGTGGTTTATTAATGCAGACTCTATTTAGAAACCCTTTAGCAGGTCCTTTTGTTTTGGGAATAAGCTCTGGCGCAAGCCTGGGTGCGGCGCTTTTAATCATGGGATCTACACTTTTTTCTCATTGGTTTATTTTTGAAGTCATCAATGATGTTTCGCTCGCCATTGCTTCAAGTATTGGAAGTTTTTTAGTTCTTTTGGCTGTAATTACTGTAGCTTCAAGAGTAAAAGATACCATGGCATTGCTCATAATTGGATTAATGTTCGGCAGTATAACTGCTGCTCTGGTAAGCGTCCTTTCTTATTTCACCGATGCTGAAAGATTGCAACAATATATCTTTTGGGCATTTGGCAGCGTGGGGAATTTATCTGCGGTACAACTGGCTGTGTTAAGCGTATTTATTCTTGCTGGTATAATATTGAGTATCATTTCTGTTAAATCGCTCAATGCCTTGTTGCTGGGAGAGAATTATGCGCGTAGTCTGGGTGTACACATAAAGAAAACTCGCTTCATAATTATTATTGCCACAGGTTTACTGGCAGGTGCGGTAACGGCTTTTGCAGGGCCTATTGCTTTTATAGGACTTGCTGTCCCTCACTTAACTCGTCAGGTTTTTAATACAACAGATCATAGAATATTGGTGCCTGCAGTACTTGTGTACGGGGCAATACTTCTGTTACTTTGTGATTTGATAGCTCAGTTGCCCACATCCTCCTATGTATTGCCATTAAACGCAATTACTTCAGTTGTAGGTGCCCCTGTAGTTATTTGGTTATTGGTGCGAAAGAAGAAAATGATATTTTAATCACTTATAAAAACCTCAATCATCTCCATAATAAAAAAACATATCATCTTAGAAGCCAAGAAGTTGGCCATTGGGTACACCTCAGGTAAAAAACAAACGGATGTAGCTGACCATATTAGTTTTGGACTTACCAAAGGTGAGCTTGGGGCAATTGTTGGTATAAACGGTATTGGCAAGTCAACTCTTTTGCGAACTTTAGGACGAGTACAGCCCAAATTATCCGGTTCTGTAATGATAAACAAAAAGCCCATTGAATCCTTAAAGTCAGATGAACTTGCAACCTTTGTGAGTGTAGTACTTACAGAGCCAATCGCATCAAAAAATCTAACGGTATCACAACTTATTAGTTTAGGAAGACATCCTTATACCAACTGGATAGGGACTTTAACTGCTGAGGATCTATCTAAAATCCAAAACGCTATTGGAGTTTTAGAATTGGAAAGTTTAAAAAATAATAAGTGTTATGAACTTAGTGATGGCCAATTACAAAAGGTTATGATTGCCAGAGCTTTGGCCCAGGACACCGAGATAATACTTTTAGATGAGCCCACTACGCATCTAGATCTTTATCATAAAGTACACATTTTAAAATTATTACAAAGAATTGCTCATGACACTAATAAGGTGGTTCTTTACACTACCCATGAAATAGATCTGGCTATCCAGCTATGTGATAAAATATTTATTATGAATAGGGCTAAAAATACTTTTGGTGCACCCTGTGAACTCATCGAGAGCAAAAGCTTTGAGGACTTATTCCCCAAAGACACCATCACCTTTAACCCGGAATCTGGTTCATTTAAGATAAATAAGTAAGTTTATCTACCACAGAAAATTAATGTTAATCGATTATCTTTACTTACCAGAATCAAAAATTTATGGAAACCTATTTGGTTTATAGTATTCTTGCTTTGGTTTTTTTAGTGGCCGGTTATTTTTTAGGTAACTACATCCAAAATCTTAAAACTAAATCAAGTAACAGCACCCTCCTAGAACGTGAGCAACAGCTCAGGAACAACCTTTCAGAAATGGAGAAAAGGCTGGAACTAGGTATTGAAGAGACTCGTGAATTGCGGTCTCAAAAGGAACTTTTGGGGATCCAGATCAGTCGTTATGAAACCGAAATGGCTAACCTTCAGCAAAAAAATACAGAGCAGAAGGGAGAAGTAGAAAAACTTCAGGAAAAATTTACTAAAGAATTCGAAAATTTAGCCAATAGAATATTAGATGTAAAATCAGAAAAATTTACCAAACAGAATAAAGAAAATATTGAAAATATTCTTAATCCCTTAAAGGAAAAAATTAAAACCTTTGAAGACAAAGTTGAGAAAAGTCAAAAGGAAAATATTAGCATCCACTCCTCACTTAAAGAGCAATTATTAAACCTGCAAAGTCAAAATCTAAAAATTACACAGGAAGCGGAAAATTTGACAAAAGCACTAAAAGGGGACAGCAAAATGCAAGGAAATTGGGGGGAATTAGTGCTGGAAAGAGTACTTGAAAAATCAGGTCTTGAAAAAGACAGGGAATATTCAGTTCAGCAAAGTTTTACCAGAGAAGATGGCAGCAGGGTATTGCCCGACGTGATAATTAATCTCCCCGATGGCAAAAAAATGGTTGTAGATTCCAAGGTATCGCTTACGGCCTATGAGCGTTATATAAATGCCGAAGAGGAATTTCAAGAAAAATTTTTAAAAGAACATATTAGTTCTTTGAAGAACCATGTGGATCAGTTATCATCTAAAAAATATGAGGATCTTTATGAAATGGAAAGCCCGGATTTTGTTTTAATGTTTGTTCCTATAGAACCTGCTTTTGCAATCGCAATAAACAATGACAACTCCATTTATAATAAAGCATTTGAGCAAAATATTGTTATTGTCACACCTTCAACCTTATTGGCAACACTTCGCACAATTGATAGCATGTGGAATAATGAGAAGCAGCAAAGAAATGCTATTGAGATAGCCAGACAAGCCGGTGCATTATATGATAAATTTGAAGGATTTATATCAGATTTAACCAAAGTGGGTAAAAAAATGGATGAGGCAAAGATTGAGTATAAGGGGGCTATGAATAAATTGGTAGAAGGTCGTGGGAATATTATAACAAGTATAGAAAAGCTTAAAAAAATGGGAGCTAAAGCGAAAAAATCTCTGCCGGATAAATATCTTGAACGAGCCCAGCAAGATGATTTTGATGAAAAACTAAATTAGAATACATGAAAAAAACTTTATTCATTGTGGTTACCATTATAATTTTGGCTTTTGCCTCTTTCTTTGCTTTTGTTTATTATGTGCCCTACAGTGAAGGTGTCCGATCTGGAGAGCTAATAAAAATTAGTCATAAAGGCGTTGTTATGAAAACATGGGAAGGCGAATTAAGCCAGGGTATTTCAGGTGCACAAATATTTAAGTTTTCGGTGTCCGGTAAAAAGAAAGATGTAATTGATAAGCTGAAAGAATATCAGGGCGCCTACGTTAAATTGAATTACGAGGAACGTTATACTACATTCTCATGGTGGGGTGATACCAAATACTTCATTACCGAGGTCCAACTTGAAAAATCACCACATTTTAATAACTGATTTCTTAAAAAAGACCTGTTTTTGGCCTCAGCAGAATTTAAAAATAAACTTCATGCAATTAATTTTGCTGCGGCTGCATCTAAAAACCAGTTTAACTTACCTGAGTTGGGTTTAACAAGAGAAGCAGGATAGGTATTATAGTTTCCCTTCCTCTTAATAATCTCTAATACTTTTTCCGCCTTATTAGCACCTGTTACTAAAAACGCTACCTCTTTAGCACTATTTATAATACTGCCGGTTAACGTAACTCGTTTCTGTCCCGTTAAAGGATGTTCTGCTACCTCACAGTACGCTTTAGAATTCCATAAGTGCATCTGGTTAGGAAAAATAGAGGCGGTATGTCCATCATCTCCAAGGCCAAGAACAACAAGATCAAATTGTGGCTGCATTCCAACCTTAGGAAGGTTTTTTTCTAAAAGATCTGCATATCTTTTGGCTTCTACCACTGGTTCATTCTCCCCCTTAATTCGATATATGTTGCCTGGAGGAAGTTCTATTTTTGAAAATAAATACTCATTGGTCATCTTGTAGTTGCTTTCCTTATCATCAGGCGGAACGCAGCGTTCATCACCCCAATAGAACTGAACTTTGGACCAATCTATCTCGTTTTTGAAATGTTTTGCCAGTTCTTTAAAAACTTCCTTTGGAGTACTCCCGCCTGACAAGGCAATATGTGAAATATTATTTTTGGCGATAAGATTACTAAGGTATTCTGAAAATAATCTCGCTGTTTGCTTTTTTGATTCCGTTATATTGAATTCCATCATTTGAGCTTAACATATTACACAGAAGCCAGGGTCATCTGCAAGGTTTTCCCCCGGATTTCGCCAGCTGTAAAGACCTTCAAAAAGTTCGTCGGCATTTTGAGGACCCCAGACTCCCGAGGAATAACCATAGGTTTTAACATCAGTTCCGTTCTTCCAGTATTCTAAAATTGGATCCACAAACTCCCAAGCAGCTTCTACTTCATCTGCCCGTGCATATAAAGTCGGATCTCCCTGCATTGCATCTAACAAGAGTCTTTCATAAGCACTCATTACGTTTGTCTCCGCCAGGCCGGAATAGTAAAATTCAAGATTCGCTCGCTCTACCTTAAAACCCTGCCCCGGAACTTTTACTCCGAATTTTATCAAAATACCTTCATCCGGCTGTATGCGTATAATCAACTTATTGTCTTTGTCAATAATACCTGATTCACTAAAAATATGATGATGAGGCGATTTAAAATGTATCACTACTTCGGTAACTTTTGTAGGCATTCTTTTTGCAGTTCTTACATAAAAAGGCACGTCTTTCCATCGCCAGTTATCGATGAAAAATTTTAATGCCGCATAGGTTTCTGTGGTAGATTCAGGATCCACTCCTTCTTCTTCTCGATAGCCAGGCACCTTTTCACCCATTATATCCGAAGCCAAATATTGGCCTTTAATAGTGTTTTTAAAGAGTGTTTCCTCATCTCTCATAATCCTCAGAGACTTCAGGGCTTTTACTTTCTCATTCCTTATTTCTTCGGCTTTATCAGCAATAGGCGGCTCCATCACTACCAATGAGATAATTTGCAAAAGGTGATTCTGGAACATATCCCGTAATGCACCCGATTTATCATAGTAACCACCTCTCTTTTCTACTCCCACCGTTTCCGCATTAGTTATCTCCACATGATGAATGTAATTTCTGTTCCACAAAGGTTCAAATATGCTGTTTGCAAATCTAGTTATCAAAAGGTTTTGTACTGTTTCTTTTCCCAGGTAATGATCAATCCTGTAAATCTGGGGTTCACTAAAATATTTTTGCAGTCCTGTATTTAAATTCTTAGCGGTTTCGTAACTGTAACCAAAGGGTTTTTCTACGATAATCCTTTTCCAGCCCTGTGTCTCATCCGCCAATTCCTGTTCTGCAAGATTCATAGCAATGGTCTCATAAATATTTGGAGGAGTCGAGAGATAGAACATAAAATTGTTCTCCGTACCATGTTTTTCGTTAAGTGAGGAGATTCTTTCTTTTAATCCGTTGTAGTCTGAATTGTAATTCTCTCCAATAGTCGTATAAAATATTTTATCGGCAAAGGCCTTTATATAGGCTTCGTCATGTCCATTAAGCATTTCCTTTAAATACTTGCTTTTGGTAACAACTTTCTCTCTGAATTCCTGATCACTTAAAACACTTCTGCTGGTTCCCAAAACGACAAAGTTTTCGGCCAGATGGTTTCCTTTATATAGGTCAAACAATGCCGGGATAAGCTTTCTGGAAGTTAGATCGCCTGAAGCACCAAAAATTATCAGCATTTGATTTTCTACTTTACTCATAGACAGTTTAGTTAATTATTTAGTTTTATACTTTGAGAGAAAATACATATAGACCTTAAATTCGATATTTTAAATTATTTTTGAATCTCGCCTTTGGCTAAGATAAAATTTATTTACTTCTCCATAAGAAGAAAATTAAGGTGTCCATCCTAAGTCGAATAAACATTTAAAACCATACTTATGGAAAATACTGCATATGATTTTGGATTGGTGGGCCTTGGGGTTATGGGTCGCAATTTTATTTTAAATGTCGCGGACCATGACTATAAAGCATTTGGTTATGACCTTGATCCTGAAAAGGTGAGTGCATTAATAGAAGAAGGAGGAGATAAAGCCAGGGTAAATGCGTCTGGTGATATTAGTGTTTTTGTTAATGCCCTCTCGTTACCTCGCAAAATTATGTTACTGGTGCCTGCAGGAAAGATTGTCGATTCTGTGATTGAAAGTTTGCTTCCCTATTTATCACCAGATGATATTATAATTGACGGCGGGAATTCTTTTTTTACAGATACAGACAGAAGAGAAGCATATTTACAGTCCAAAGGAATTCATTTTGTTGGTGCAGGTGTTTCCGGTGGTGCTGAAGGGGCAAGAAAGGGGCCTAGCATTATGCCAGGCGGCTCCAGGGAAGCATACAAGGAAGTACAGCCTATTTTTGAAGCAGTAGCGGCTAAATTCAATAATGAGCCCTGTGTGGCTTATATGGGTCCGAAATCTGCGGGGAATTATGTGAAAATGGTGCACAATGGAATAGAATATGGATTAATGCAATTAACCTCAGAATTTTACGATCTTTTACAAAAAGGAGGACAGCTAAACAATAATGAATTACATAAAGTCTATACCGAATGGAATAAAGGATACTTGCAGTCTTTTTTGGTGGAGATAAGTGCAAAAATATTTGAGAAGAAAGATGATTTAGGTCAAGGTCAATTAGTAGATAAAATTTTAGATAAAGCGAAGCAAAAAGGAACGGGTAAATGGACGTCTCAAAATGCAATGGATATTGGAATTCCGATTCCCACAATAGATATTGCAGTTAGCATGCGTGAGATCTCTGCCTTAAAACAAGAAAGAGTATTAGCGTCAAAAAAGTATGATCGAGGGACAATCGAACTGGAAAAAAAGCAAATACTTATTAAAAAAGCGGAAAAAGCGATGTTTTTTGCGTTTATAATCACGTATGCGCAAGGTATGCATCAATTAAGGGCAGCTTCCAGTGAATATGGGTATGAACTTAGACTGGCAAGTATAGCCAGAATTTGGAGGGCGGGATGTATTATCAGAGCGGCTCTGCTCGAAGATATTGCCCAAGTATTTGAGAAAGACAAAGATTTGGCAAATCTACTTTTAGCGCCTTTATTTGTAGAAAAAATAAAGGATTCTGTAGGAGCAGCAAGAGAACTAGTGACTTATGCAGCAGAGAATGGTATTCCAATGCCTGGGCTTTTTAATTCCCTAAGTTATTTTGATGCCTATACCTCTGAACGATTACCTTTAAATCTTATTCAGGCTCAGCGAGATTATTTCGGGTCGCACACTTATGAACGAACTGACAGAGAAGGTATTTTCCATACCGATTGGAGCTAATTTTTATACTCAGCACCTCTATAATAGAAACAGGGAATTGATATTAAGAGAAAAACCCATTCTATAATTTAAGGAAATCAATACCATTAAACAGCACAACCTTAGCTATTTAATTGAAAAAATATAATAATAGCAGTCTTAATATCTTATGATAACTTAGTCACTTTTATCTCTTACATGAAACTTAAACTAATAAAAATCCTTACCGCATATATATTCTTTCTGGTAGTCTGGGGTGGAATAGCCCAAAACAAGCCTGGATACATTCAGGATATTAAGGGAAAGCATGCCGTAAAACCAGGGGAAATTTGGTTATCACATGAACATATATTGGTAGATTTTATTGGGGCAGATAAAATTATTTCCAGTTCCTGGAATAAGGATGATGTTTCAAAACAGCTGCTCCCTTTTCTGTTAGAACTTCAGGACTTTAATGTGAAATACTTTGTTGATGCCACCCCAAAATACCTGGGCAGGGATGTTCACCTCTTACAGGAACTTGCAGACAAGACCGGTATGAGAATAATTACTAATACGGGGCTTTATGGGGCTCAGAATAACAAATTTATCCCGGACATTGCCAGGAGAAATACAGCTGAAGAATTAGCGCAGCAATGGTTGGAGGAATTTGAAGAAGGAATTGATGGCACCACCGTAAAACCTGGATTTATAAAAATAAGCGTAGACAATACCGATTCCCTAAGTCCCATGCATGAAAAGTTAGTTACAGCCGCTGCCCTATGTCACTTAAAAAGCGGTTTAACAATTGCCTCACATACAGGAAAGGCTCTTGCGCTTTGGCCACAATTGGAGATTTTATCTGAACAGGGGGTATCACCAAAAGCTTTTATTTGGGTCCATGCACAAGCTGAAGAAGAAGAAACAAACCTTCAAAAAGCAGCAAAAACAGGTTGTTGGATAAGCCTGGATGGTTTAGCCTGGGAGATGGACAAGCATATTGAAAAACTACTATATGCGAAAAGAAATGGTTTTTTAGATCAAATTTTGATATCACACGATGCCGGATGGTATGACCCGCAGAAAAAATCGCAAAACATTCAACCCTATACAACAATCTTCAAAACACTGCTCCCACTCCTAAGGTCCAAAGGGTTTACCGAGGATGAAATCAATCTTCTAATTTCAGTTAATCCTTCTAAGGCTTATGCCATTCATAAAAGAAGCATAGGTGCAAAACGGGAAAATCCATAAATATCTAATTTATTGACATTTCGGAATACAGTTCATAACACTTATTTGCTCAAATACATCTTTCGTTTAGAATACAATTCATAGAACTGATCATCTTTCAAATTATCTATAAACAAGATACTTTCACCGGTGCTTTTCATTTCAGGCCCGAGGTTTTTATTCACATTGGGAAATTTGTTAAATGAAAAAACAGGTTGTTTTATTGCAAAACCTTCCAATTTGGGATTAAAAGTAAAATCGCTTATCTTCTTTTCGCCAAGCATAACCTTGGTCGCATAATTAACATAGGGCTCTCCGTATGCCTTGGAAATAAATGGAACAGTCCGGGATGCTCTGGGATTAGCCTCTATGATATATACCAAATCATCCTTTATTGCGAACTGAATATTGATTAATCCAACTGTATTCAAGGCAAGAGCGATTTTTTTGGTATGATCCTTAATTTGTTGCATCACAAATTCCCCGAGGTTAAACGGTGGCAGGGTGGCATTAGAGTCTCCTGAATGTATGCCACAGGGTTCAATATGCTCCATTATTCCAATTATATATACCTCCTTGCCATCACATATAGCATCGGCTTCAGCTTCTATAGCTCCATCCAAATAATGATCCAGTAAAAGTTTATTATTGGGTATTTTTCGCAGAAGATCTACAACATGTTCTTCCAGTTCTTCCTTATTGATTACTATTTTCATTCCCTGTCCACCCAGGACATAGGAAGGTCTTACCAGTAGAGGGAAATCAAGTACATCTGCCAATTCCAGTGCCTCTTCCGCGCTTTCTGCAACTCCAAATTCTGGATAAGGAATATTATTAGCCTGCAATAATTTTGAAAAGCTTCCTCTGTCTTCGGCAAGGTCTAAAGACTCGAAACTGGTTCCTATAATTTTAATCCCGTATTTATCTAATTTTTCTGCTAATTTAAGAGCGGTTTGGCCTCCTAATTGAACAATTACACCTTCGGGATCTTCATGTCTTATAATATCATAGATATGTTCCCAGAATACTGGTTCAAAATATAATTTATCTGCCGTATCGAAGTCTGTAGATACAGTTTCCGGGTTACAATTAATCATGATAGTTTCATAACCGCATTCAGCGGCTGCAAGTACACCATGCACACAGCAATAATCAAATTCAATCCCCTGCCCTATTCTGTTGGGTCCTGAACCAAGTACAACAATCTTCTTTCGATCGGTAACAATACTGTCATTAGCCACAAACCGCTCTCCCTCAGGGGTTTCAATTTCCTCTTCAAAAGTAGAGTAATAATAGGGGGTCATAGCCTTAAATTCAGCAGCACAAGTATCTACCAATTTGTAAACCCGGTTAATCTTTAGTGCTACTCTTTTCGTATGCACTTCACTCTCATAGCAATCGAGCATATGGGCTATTTGTCTATCGGCAAATCCTTTCTGTTTACCTTCGAGCAGCAATTCCCTAGGCAGACTTTCAATAGTATATTTGGATATTTCCTTTTCCAGCAGATGCAATTCTTCATATTGTTTCAAAAACCACATATCAATTTTTGTGATTTCATGTATTCTGCTAAGAGGAATCCCCAGTTGTATTGCATCATAAATTACAAAAACCCTGTCCCAGCTGGGAACAGTAAGCTTACTTATAATCTGGTCATAATTTTTATATCCTTTCCCGTCCGCTCCCAAGCCATTACGCTTAATTTCAAGAGATTGAGTAGCTTTGTGCAAGGCTTCCTGAAAAGAACGTCCTATTCCCATGACTTCTCCAACCGACTTCATCTGAAGACCCAGAGTTCTGTCTGACCCTTCGAACTTATCAAAATTCCACCGAGGTATTTTAACAATCACATAATCAAGTGTTGGCTCAAACAATGCCGAGGTAGATTTGGTTATCTGATTTTCCAATTCGTCCAAAGAGTAACCAATAGCTAATTTCGCGGCAACCTTGGCAATAGGATACCCTGTAGCCTTTGAAGCAAGGGCAGATGATCTGGATACCCTTGGGTTGATTTCAATGGCAATAATATCTTCTTTTTCATCCGGACTCACCGCAAACTGTACATTGCATCCTCCGGCAAAATCGCCAATACTTCTCATCATGTGTATTGCCATATCGCGCATTCTTTGATAAGTGCTGTCGGATAAAGTCATGGCGGGCGCCACCGTAATAGAGTCTCCTGTATGGATACCCATTGGGTCCATATTTTCAATGGCACAAATAATGACTACATTATCATTTTTATCGCGGAGCAATTCAAGTTCATACTCCTTCCATCCCATAAGTGCCTTGTCTATCATTACCTCATGTATAGGCGATATTTCAAGTCCGCGGCTCAAAAGTTCATCAAAATCTTCTGCTTTATATACAATTGATGCACCGGCTCCTCCTAATGTATATGAGGCTCTAATAACCAGGGGAAATCCAAATTCCTGCGCAATCTCCTTTCCCTCAAGAAAAGATGTAGCAGTAGATTGCGGTGCCATTCCAATACCTATTTTAAGCATTAGTTCACGGAATTTCTCGCGATCCTCAGTGATATTAATAGCATCTATATCAACACCAATAATTTCAATTCCAAAGTCATCCCAAATACCTTTGTCTCCAGCCTCAATACACAAATTTAAGGCAGTTTGTCCACCCATAGTTGGCAAGACCGCATCAATAGTCGGATGCTGTTTTAATATGTGAAGAATAGACTTGGTGGTTAGTGGTAGAAGGTAAATATGATCTGCCATAGAAGGATCTGTCATAATAGTAGCGGGATTACTATTTATCAGGACGGTCTCTATACCATCTTCTCTTAAGGATCGCAAAGCTTGTGAACCAGCATAATCAAATTCACATGCCTGTCCTATTATTATAGGTCCGGAACCTATTATTAGTATTGATTTTAAATCTTTACGTTTTGGCATTTCTTTATTATTTAGCTTTTTTATTAATTATTGGATAAAAAAAAGGTGCTACTTTTAAAAAGTAACACCTAATTATTTTAAAGAATTCAATCATTATTTTTTATGTCTCGGCTCTGAAGATACACTAAGTTTTTTTCTTCCTTTAGCTCTTCTTCTCGAGAGAACTTTACGTCCGCTTACTGAAGCCATGCGCTCCCTAAATCCATGTTTATTTCTTCTCTTGCGCTTGGATGGCTGATATGTTCTTTTCATTACTGCTTTTTTTACTTTGGCTTCCCAAAATCTGGGCGCAAATATACGAAGAGTTTTTGCTTTGGCAAATGGAATTAAAAAAATATTTCGGATAGTTTTAGTACTTTTGCGGGAACTTCAAAATTCTTGCATTAAAAGTTGAAAAAGTTATCATATATCCTGGTTTATCTACTCATTAATACAACGTTACTTGGGCAATCAACAATACAGTACGACCTATCACTGGGTGATGTTTTTACGATTAAGCAGGACGCAAATCAAATAATAACCCAGGAAATAGACGGAGCTAGCCATGAAATCACCAATACACTCATGGGAATATTGGAATTTAGAGTTAAGGGAAATACCAATAATACCTATGCTATAGATGTCATGTTTAAAGATCTGAACTTAAAAATGATATCAAGTATTCAAGGAGAATTGATGAACGTACACGCTAAAGATTTTGAACAAGATGATGCGCAATCTAAAATCTTTAATAGTCTTTTAGATGTTCCTATACAAATCATTTTAGCTCGATCGGGCGATATTTTAGATGTAAGCGGAGGTGATAGCCTTGTAGCAAAAATGGCTGATGCATCTGGTTTGGAAGATGAATTTTCATTAAACATGATGACAAAATCTCTGGAAAAGGAATTTGGCTCAGAAGCGCTTTCCAATAGTTACAAACAACTGACATACCTATACCCTGAAACTCCAATTGAGGTAGGTGATAGCTGGAAAAATGAATATACAGGTAAACTCAAGGCTCATAACACATGGACCCTAAATGAAATTACCGAAGCTTGTGCTAAAATAGAGGGAAAAGCCCTGGTGGTAATGGATGTTGTTGAGGCTTCTTCAACAATGAAACTAGAAGGTATACAGAACTCATCTGTAATTACCGATATCACAACTGGTTTTGTTAAAAAAATGACGGTTCATGGATTAGCTGAAGGGTATACAACTATGGCCCAGATGGGTGATCAGGAAATTCCAACAATTATAAAATCCACAATTATTTACGAATTAATAGAAAATTAAATATGTTCAACAAGAATATTAAACTGGTTATTGCCGGTCTTATCATCATATATGCTGTCTACCAATTCATAGAAGGCAATATTGGAAACGGTATTTTTTTGATTTTACTTTCTTCAATTTTTGTATTTCTTTATTTCAGAAATGAATTTATACTTCTGGCTTTCCTTAGGATGCGTAAACAAGATATGGAAGGAACAGAAAAATGGTTGCAGAAAATAAAAAACCCTGAATCTTCTCTTACCAAAAAACAGCAAGGTTATTACAATTACTTGTACGGTATTATCTTTTCCCAAAAGAATCTTACCCAGGCGGAAAAATATTTTAGGAAGGCACTAAAATTGGGTTTAAATATGGACTATGATGTTGCCATGGCTAAACTTAGTCTGGCTGGTATAGCCATGCAAAAAAGGCGAAAAAGAGAAGCCACAACACTCCTTCAGGAAGCCAAAAAACTTGATAAGAACAACATGCTAACGGATCAGATAAAAATGATGCAGCAGCAAATGAAGAAGATATAAAGACTTACTTTGATACTTTGTAATACCCCTTATTAGGAATTTCTAAAGTGTATGTTTTACCTGAAGCATTGTTTAGATGAGGTTCCCTTAACCATGGGTTATGCCGTTTAAGGATTTTGTAGTTGATTTCATACTCCTGAGCAAAATCTGCAAAATTTTGCACCGGTTCTTCTACAACAACATTAAATGTTGGTACTGCATTATAAAGGTCATCACTTTCAATATCAAAACCGTATTTTTCGGGATTGCTTAGTATTTCCTTAATGGCCAGTATCCGAAAAACATAGCGGCCTGTTTCCTCTCCTAATAGTAAATCATAATAATCATTCGCCTTTTGTATGCCCATATATTTATTTATAGAGCCCGGACCGGCATTATAAGCAGCTGCAGCAAGGGTCCAGCTACCATATTTTTCTTTGTATTTCTGCAAGTATCTACATGCCACCTCAGTAGACTTTTCAAGGTGGTAACGCTCATCAACATTAGCATTTATTTCCAGACCATATTCACGGCCAGTGGCTTTCATTATTTGCCAAAATCCTGTAGCTCCGGCATGGGATACCACATTTTGCAAACCACTTTCGGCTACTGCCAAATATTTGAAATCATCTGGTATGCCATTTTTAGAAAGTATAGGTTCAATTACAGGAAAATATTTGTGGGCGCGTTTCATTAACAGTAAAGCATTTGACTGCCAGTAGGTGTTTACCAAAAATTCCCTGTCTACACGTTCCATTATTTCAGGGTCTTCCTGGGGGACTGTTTCTTTAGCAAAATTTAAATCGGATGGAATTTCAATAGCTGAAATTCGATATTCATTAGAAACATTTTTGTCCATTATTTCTATATCATTCCCCTGATATTCATCACCAAAATTATCTCCTTGCTGAACAGCAAAGATTAAGGTGCTAATTACAAAAGCAACCCCTAAAATCATAAGTATATTCTTAATTAATCTCATAATAAATAATTTAGCTACCTATCAAAGGTATAAAATACAACTCCGTTATTCCAAAATAATTGTGGGCAATCGTTCATTAAACCATTTATATCTATGAATAATCATGGTATGGGTTCCATTATGAACCACATGGCAATTCTTTATATATTGAATAGGAAAAACCGCATCATTATCGCCATGAATATGAATTAAATTCGGATCGTAACTGCTTTGATCCCAATGAACTATCTTGTCTATACACCAATCAATATAGTATTTATCACGCACTGCCAGGTATTCTTCATATAATTCCAGCCGTTTTGTAACCATCTCCCCAAAGGCGTATTTAACTAAAAGCTCAACATTATTTATTAAACCGGTTGGAAGTAATTTGTGTATTTTGGTGTACTTAGCAAATAGTAGCCGTTTAGGTAATTCTGATTTTTGTTTGATGCTCGAAATGATAATTACTTTTTCTACTTCTATAAGCTTTGACATTTCCTGTACAAGCATTCCTCCCAATGATACGCCTATAAGTACCGGTCTTTCATGCCCTATTTGACTACACATTGCAGCTGCATAGGCTTCAAAAGTAATTCCGTATTCGGGAACAAACCACTCCAATAAGTGTACTTCAAATCTGTCCTTTGGCAAATCAATGTTTTTAAAAATAGCAGAACTTGCGGCCATTCCCGGCATGAAATAAACTGGAATTTTAGTATTGTTCATTTAATCTAAACTATTGATTTTACTAGGAAATTAGCAATATTTTTCTTAATTTTGTGCGCTGATTAATAAATTACCACTGCCAGTTGGGGTATTAAACATTAGCCGACAATATAGATAATTACGATTAATGCAAGATCGTAATTTTTTTATCTGAAACCATTTTAAATCATACTATATGAATGAAGTAGCAATTAAGGATAATAGTTTCTTACGTCAATTTGAAACTAAGGTTGATGGTCATCTTGCCAAGATTGAATACTCTTCGCAGGAAAGAAAAGTTTTTCTTACTAAATTGGTTATTCCTGAGGAAATATCTCAAGAAGGGTTTAAAGAAGAATTTATTAAATCTGTTTTGAATCATATACAGGAACAAAACCTCAGAGTGGTTCCAACAAGTCCTCAAATTGCAGGTTTTTTACGAAAAAACAGACAATATAAGGAAATGCTCCCGGTAGGTATCCGGATTTGAAAATTACAAACCTCCTTTTAGGAGGTTTTTTTATGCCCATGCTTCATTTAGCGCAAAATTTATTTGAACCAATCCGTCTTCATAGATATCAGCAAGGGTTACTTCGTGTAAAGTATTTACTAATTCCGGATTCCAGGGTGTTTTTACTTTTATATAATTATCGGTAAACCCATGGATATAACCTTCCTTATTCTCACTTTCAAACAATACAGTTCTTTTATGGCCAAGTTGGCTCTCATAAAATGACCTTCTTTTTTTAACAGACAGGCCCCGTAACATTTTACTTCGCTTACTCCTGACATTTTTTGGTACTACTTCAGACATAGTTGCAGCCACAGTACCATCTCGTTCTGAATATGTAAAAACATGCAAATAGGAGATTTCTAACTCGTTTAAAAAATTATATGTTTCCAAAAAGTGTTTATCCGTTTCACCGGGAAATCCCACAATAACGTCTACACCAATGCACGAATGAGGCATCACATTCCTGATCCTTTTTACCCTATCCACATAAAGATCTGTGAGATAACGCCTTTTCATTAATTTAAGAAGTTCATCACTCCCACTCTGCAAAGGGATGTGAAAATGAGGGACGAAAGTATTACTGCGAGCAACAAAATCGATGGTTTCATTTTTCAGTAGGTTAGGTTCTATAGAAGATATTCGTAATCTGTGAACACCTTCAACCTTATCCAAAGCTTTTACAAGATCAAAAAAAGTATGCTCGTGCTTTTTATTTCCAAATTCTCCTTTGCCATAATCCCCAATATTAACCCCGGTAAGTACGATCTCCTTTATGCCTTGTTCTGATATCTCCCTTGCATTTTTCAATACGTTTGAAAGGGTATCGCTTCTAGAAATACCCCTGGCCATAGGGATAGTACAATAGGTACATTTATAATCGCAACCATCCTGGACTTTTAAAAAAGCACGGGTTCTATCGCCAATGGCATAGCTGTCTACATAGAAATCTACCTCTTCAATTTCACAGGAATGAACTACACCAAAATCATTCTTAGAAAGATCATTGATATAGTCTAATATTTTAAACTTTTCTGAAGCACCCAAAACCAGATCCACACCATGAATATCTGCCAGGTCTTGCGGTTTTAATTGGGCATAACAACCAATGGCTGCAACAAAAGCTTCGGGATTTGTCTTTTGTGCCTGTCTTACAATCGTTTTAAAACGTTTATCCGCATTCTCGGTTACCGAACAGGTATTTATAACGTACATATCTGCACGATCCGAGAAATCTACACGATCGTATCCTTTATTCTCAAAACTCCTGGCAATGGTCGAAGTTTCAGAAAAGTTTAGCTTACAGCCTAGGGTATAAAATGCTACTCTCTTCTTCATTAAATATTATGATACAAAATTAGAGATGGCAAAGATATCAAAATTTAGCGCAAAACATTTAAACTATAGCCGTTTGGAAAACACCTGAAGCCTTTTATTGCGCATATTGGTCTCTTTGAATACATAAGGTTTTATCAGTTAGTAATTCCGGTATTTCTTTGTCAATTCAAAAACTTCATTAAGGATAGCGGCCTCTTGTTCATCAAAAACAACCCCTCTTCTTGCCATCATAACTTCCGCAGCTTCAAATGCTTTGTTCGGAAGATATGTTGTAAACCCCGAAGCCCCACCCCAACTAAAGCTGGGTATAAAATTTCTTGGAAATCCCGGCACGTAGATATTTGCGTTTACCCCAATCACGGTTCCTGTATTAAACATTGTATTAATAGCGGTCTTGCTGTGATCACCCATCATAAGGCCACAAAATTGAAGCCCCGTATGTTCAAATCGCTCAGTGTCGTAATTCCACAAACGCACTTTGGCATAATTATTTTTCAAATTTGAATTATTGGAATCCGCACCAATGTTACACCACTCTCCTAACACGGAGTTTCCTAAATAACCATCATGTCCTTTGCTCGAATATCCAAAAATTACCGAATTATTTATTTCTCCACATACTTTGCCATAGGGACCAATTGTCGTTGGTCCATAAATCTTAGCCCCCATTTTCACAACTGCCTTTTCACACAGTGCAAATCCTCCGCGAATTAGGTTTCCTTCCATAATTTCGGAATCCTTTCCCATGTAAATAGGGCCATTACTGGCATTCAAAATACTGTATTCCACTTTGGCACCTTCCTCAAGAAAAATATGCTCAGCATTAATTAAATGATTGGTAGAAGATACTGGAGCACTTTTCCTTCCCTTTGTAATCATATTAAAGTCCTGCTGTAAGGCATTCCCATTTTTAGAAAAAATATCCCAGGTATTTATAACTCTAAGTAAGTCCCCCTCAAAATTTATTCTATTAAAATCGGAAAAATCAACTTCTTGTTCGGCATCCTCTGTGAAATAAGCAATTACAAGATCTTCTTTAAAAACCGCTTCATTTTTTTTTAAATTAAATATAACAGAGACGAGTTCTTCGGTTGGACAAAAAGAGGCGTTAATTAAAATATTAGCAGGGCCATTAATTAACGGATACTTTTTAGCAAGATATTCTTCTGTCTTTGTGCTTGTAGTTGTATTGAGGTATTTCTCCCATTTTTCCCTAATTGTAAGAATACCGATTCTAATATCTGCAACAGGTCTGGTAAAAGTAAAAGGTAATAAGGAATTCCTGACCTCGCCATCAAAGAGAATATAATTCATCTATTTAAATTTTAAATAAAAGTAAAAAAATAACGCCCCCGATAGTGATCGGAGGCGCATCTTTATCTGAAATTTTAAAAGTCTACTTTTCTTCAACATCAGGCTTAGTTTCCTTAGCTTCCGTAGCAGCGGGCTTTGCCTCCTTTTTAAACTTTTTATATTTGCTCTTAAATTTATCAATTCTACCTGCCGTATCTACCAACTTAGCCTTACCTGTATAGAAAGGGTGTGAGGTTCTTGAGATTTCTAATTTAACCAAGGGGTATTCTACACCCTCAACTTCTAAAGTCTCTTTTGTATCTGCTGTAGATTTGGTAATAAACACATCATCATTAGACATGTCCTTAAATGCTACCAATCTGTAATTATCCGGATGTATACCTTTTCTCATTTTATATTCTTTTAAACTTCTGAATTTTCAGCCTGCAAATTTAATTAATTTTCTCAGAAACAACAATTTTAATTTCCCAAAAAAGAAAACTCAAAATATTGTATATTTAAATGTAACAAAAATCAAACAAAAACAACTAACTAACTAAAACAACAAAATCTTTTAAAAATGGAAGAAAATCAACCTAAAACCGGAAAGTTTTCATTGAATTACGGATTAATCCTGGGAGTAATCTTATTAGTATTTAGCATTATGTTATATAGCATGGATGCTCATTATTCACAAGACCCCAGTAATACAGTAATAACCATATTAATTATGGTTGGCGTCATTATTTGGGGTATTTTCAACTTTAGAAAAGCCAATCAAGGATTTTTAACCTTAAGTGAGGCCTTAAAACTAGGAGCCGGAATAGGCTTAGTTGCTGCAATTATAACAGTTATTTATACCTTGTTTTTATCTAATGTACTCGATCCGGATTTTGCAGTAAAAATTGCAGAAACCACAAAAGCAGCAAGTGAAGCGGGTGGTCAGTTGTCCGATGCACAAATACAACAACAGTATGATGGTACAATTAATTATTTCTGGATTACTTATCCTTTCATTTTAATCTTTTATATCATAGCTGGTTTAATTATCGGACTTATAGGAGGTTTGATCCTGAAAAAAGCAAAACCGGATTATTAATTATTAAAAATTGTACTTTTGGCAGGAATTTCCCTTAGAACTCAATGAATCTATCCATAGTTATTCCTTTACTTAACGAAGAAGAGTCTTTAGAAGAACTCCATGATTGGATTGCCGGTGTTATGCAATCCAATCATTTTTTATACGAAATTCTCTTTATTGACGATGGCAGTTCAGACCAATCATGGAAAGTAATTGAACGGTTAGTGGAAAAGAATGAAAACGTAAGAGGCATACGCTTTCATAAGAATTTTGGAAAATCACAGGCACTTCATTCGGGGTTTAAAGTGGCACAAGGTGATGTAATTATTACAATGGATGCAGATTTACAGGATAATCCAGAGGAAATACCAGGACTTTATAACCTAATTACAAAGGAAGGATTTGATCTGGTTTCAGGCTGGAAGAAAAAAAGATATGATTCCCTGCTCTCGAAGAATATTCCTTCAAAACTTTTTAATTGGGCTGCAAGAATTACCTCCAATGTCCAATTACATGATTTTAATTGTGGGCTGAAGGCTTTCAGAAATGATGTTGTTAAAAATATTGAAGTCTCGGGAGAAATGCATCGATATATACCTGTTCTGGCTAAAAATGCAGGCTATTCCCATATAGGTGAAAAAGTTGTAAAACATCAGGCCCGTAAATATGGTAAAACAAAGTTTGGAGCAGAGCGTTTTATTAACGGATTATTAGATTTAATTACTATCTGGTTCGTTTCCAAGTTTGGTAAACGTCCAATGCACTTATTTGGGGCGCTAGGTGTTCTGATGTTTATTATTGGTTTTGGTTTTGCCCTTTATCTTGGAATTGACAAACTTTTTATTAATCCCTTTGGGCGATTACTGTCTGAAAGACCACAATTTTACGTTTCACTTACTTCAATGATTATTGGAACACAATTTTTTCTTGCCGGGTTTCTCGGAGAAATAATGGTTAGGTCGAGAGTAAATGTTCAACGCTATACCATTTCTGAAGAATTAAATCTTTCAAGGCCTTAAAACAGATATTCTTTGTAATTTTAAATTTTCAATCGAAAATTCCATACAAATGGACGACATTCTTTCCAATGCCAAAGCATGGCAAACCGATTTTTTTGATCCCTCGGTCAGAAAAGAAATTCAGAATCTTATAGCCAATGATCCCGAAGATCTAAAGGACAGATTTTATAAAAATATGGAATTTGGTACCGGAGGTATGAGGGGTATCATGGGAGTTGGCACCAATAGAATAAACAAATATACTTTAGGCAAAAGTACTCAGGGACTTAGCAATTATCTGAAAAGCGTTTATGCCGGTGAAGATTTAAAAGTAGTAATTGCTTATGACTGCAGACATAACAGTGATACCCTGGCAAGGACAGTGGCCGATGTTTTTTCGGCGAACGGAATAAAAGTATTTCTTTTCTCCCAATTGCGTACAACTCCGGAACTTTCCTTTGCTGTCAGATATTTGGGCTGCAATGCCGGAATAGTTTTGACGGCATCACATAATCCGCCCGAATACAACGGATATAAGGTTTATTGGACAGATGGCGGACAAATTGTGCCTCCGCAGGATAATGAAATCATTGAAGAAATAAATAGGCTGAAGTACGAAGAAATTAATTTTAATGCCAATTCTAGCCTGATTGAATTAATAGACAGCGAAGTTGATGAGGCTTTTATACAAGCATCTGTGAAAAATGGAAGCTTTGGTGCAAAAGAAAAGGACAATTTTAAAATTGTCTTTACATCTCTGCATGGCACTTCAATTACAGTTATTCCCGAAGTGCTGAAACGAGCTGGCTACAACAATGTGACAATAATAGAAGAACAGGCGGTACCAGACGGCAATTTTCCTACGGTTAAATCGCCCAATCCAGAGGAACCTGAAGCACTCACCCTGGCAATGAAAAAGGCAGAAGAAATTGGAGCCGATATGGTTGTAGGAACAGATCCGGATAGCGATAGACTAGGAATAGCGGTCCGAAATCTTGAAGGGAAAATGGAATTGCTGAATGGAAATCAAACCATGCTTTTAATGACCAAATTTCTATTGGATCAGAGAGCAAAGCAAGGATTTACCGGAAATGAGTTTATCGCTACAACCATAGTATCTACCCCTATGATGGATGAAATGGCCAAAAGCTATGGGGTGGAGTGCAAAACATCTTTAACAGGATTTAAATGGATTGCGAAGATGATCAAAGATTTTCCCGAACAATATTTTATAGGTGGTGGTGAAGAAAGCTTTGGTTACATGGTTGGCGATTTTGTTAGAGATAAGGACGCGGTTACAGCTACCTTACTGGCCTGCGAAATAGCTGCGGATGCAAAAGCAAATGGCAGCTCGTTTTATAAACAGCTAATTGATTGTTATGTTAATTATGGTTTCTATAAAGAAAAGTTGATTTCAATAACCAAAAAAGGCATGAGCGGTGCGGAAGAGATAAACCAAATGATGATTGACTTTAAAGAGAATCCGGTAAAATCAATTGGAGGTGCAAATGTGGTTATCGTTGATGACTATAATACTTCTACTTCTAAGAACCTCGCTACCGGTGAAGTAAAACAAATTGACATCCCAAAATCTAACGTCTTAATCTATACTACCGAAGATGGTACCAGAATGGCAGCCAGGCCCAGTGGTACAGAACCAAAAATTAAATTTTATTTTAGCATTAATACCAATTTGGATTCCGCGGAAAACTTTAAAAAAGTTGATACGGAATTGGATACACGTATCGAAAGGATCCTCACAGAACTGAAGCTTCATTAATGGAATATTTTAAAAAAATCCTGCGTTTTGCCCTCCCGTATCGCAGGTACGGATTCTTAAATATTTTTTTTAATATTCTTTATGCGCTTTTTAGTGCGCTTTCTTTTGCCGCACTGATTCCTATGCTGGATGTGCTTTTCAATAAAACCAAAAAAGTGTATCAGGCACCTGTATATAGTGGTTTTGGAAATTTAAAAGACTATCTTCAAGAGTATATAAATTATAAGGTAACTGATTATTCGGGTGAAGATGAAATGAAGGGCTTGGTTTTGGTCATTGGTTTGGTACTGATACTCTTTCTCCTAAAGAATTTATTTAATTATATGGCCATGTATTTTATTACATTTTTAAGGAATGGAGTTCTTAAAGATGTAAGAAACAGGATGTATCAAAAAATTGTAGACCTTCCCCTATCCTATTATTCTGAGAAAAGAAAAGGCGATGTAATAGCGCGAATTTCATCTGATGTTCTTGAAATTCAATATTCATTTCTATCTATCCTTGAGTTAATCGTTAGAGAACCGCTTACCATACTTTTCACAATAAGCATCATGTTTTTAATAAGCGTTAAACTTACACTCTTTGTCTTTATTTTTATTCCAATTGCAGGAATGATAATTTCAAGAATTGGAAAATCTCTTAAAAAGAATTCAGATAAGGTACAAAAAGAACAGGGTGAATTCCTGTCTATAATTGAAGAAACTTTAGGCGGACTTAGGGTTATTAAAGCATTTAACGCAGAATCTAAATTTTATGGTACATTCAAAAATTCTACAGAACGTTTTTTTAAATTCTCTAATACATTACTTAACCGACAAAATCTCGCATCCCCTACCGGAGAATTTTTAGGCATACTTGTTATTGGTGTTCTGCTTTGGTTTGGAGGAAAAATGGTACTTATAGATAAAACTCTGGGCGCTTCAGAGTTTATAGCCTATATGGGATTGGCCTATAACATACTTACTCCGGCCAAGCAAATCAGCAAAGCCTTATATGGGATCAAAAAAGGCAATTCCGCTGCCGAAAGAATTTTAGAAATTTTAGAAACAAAAAACCCAATTGCTGAAAAGAAAGATGCTATTGTAAAAACTGATTTTAATACCGGGATAACAATAGAAAACATTGCTTTTAAATATGACAATGAATATGTTCTTAATAATTTCAATCTTTATGTTACAAAAGGAAGTACAGTTGCTTTAGTAGGCCAGTCAGGTAGCGGTAAAAGTACAATTGCAAATCTGGTTACCAGGTTTTATGATATCAATGAAGGTGAAATAAAAATTGATAATACCAATATTAAGGACCTCACTAAAAAATCACTGAGAGATCCTATAGGGCTGGTGACACAAGACTCTATTCTTTTCAATGATACGGTAAAGAATAATATAGGACTGGGAAAGGAGAATGCCAGTATTGAAGAAATTAAGGCTGCTGCCAAAATTGCCAACGCTCACGACTTTATAATGGAATTACCACAGGGCTATGACACAAATATCGGAGATAGCGGTAATAAACTTAGTGGCGGACAAAAACAACGTCTCTCTATCGCAAGAGCAGTTTTAAAGAACCCTCCGATTATGATTATGGATGAAGCAACTTCTGCACTGGACACTGAAAGCGAAAGGCTGGTGCAAGATGCACTCGAAAAAATGATGCGCAACCGCACATCTATTGTTATTGCTCACAGATTGTCCACTATACAAAATGCGGATACCATTATTGTGTTACAGAAAGGTAAAATTGTAGAACAAGGGTCCCATAATGAACTGCTAAAATCAAGTGGTGTATATAAAAATTTGGTAGATATGCAGACACTGGGTGTAATCTAAATTTAAAATGTAATTAAACCTTTTAAATTCAACGCAGTCTTAATTAAATAAGTATTTGCTTTGATCGCCGAAGAAACCTTAATAGAACAATTAAAACAGAAAGATACCCAGGCTAGTGCCTTTGAGGTGCTTATAAACACTTACAAAGAACGACTTTACTGGCATATCAGGCGAATTGTACTCGATCATGACGACACAGATGATGTATTGCAAAACACATTTATAAAGGTCTTTAGAAATATTGATAACTTTAAAGGAGATAGCAAGTTATATTCCTGGATGTACAGAATTGCTACTAATGAAGCCCTTACCTTTATCAAGGTAAAGTCTAAAAAATTAGGTGTTAGCAATGATGAACTACAGGAAAGATTGGCGGATAATTTACAGGCAGATGTATACTTTGAAGGTGATGAAATACAATTGAAGTTGCAAAAGGCAATCGCACTATTGCCGGAAAAACAAAAATTGGTTTTTAATATGAAATATTTTGAAGAACTAAAATACGGGGAAATATCGGAGATATTAGAAACCTCTGTAGGTGGCTTAAAAGCTTCCTATCATTTAGCGGTGAAAAAAATTGAAGCCAGTTTAAAAGAAGAATAAAAGAAGTAATGCTTATTTAATATATTTAGGTTTAAAGTATATAAAGAATTTAAAAGTAAAATGATTACGACCGGGCAATATTAAACCTTTTATGACATTAAGAGTCAAACTATAAGGATGGGTAAAAAAATAAAAAATAGTGGATTTAAAACCCCAGAGGGTTACTTTGAAGGTTTTACGGATGATCTTTTGAATAAAATGTCAAAAGAGACTTCAAGTCTTCCTAACAAGGATGGATTTAAAGTTCCGGAAGGCTATTTTGATAATCTGAATAAAAAGGTCTTAGAGAAGATAACTGAGAAGGAATCAAAAGTAATAAGACTCAATTCCTATAAGAAATATTTATATGTAGCAGCCTCTGTAGCCGCAATTCTGATATTAGTTTTAAGTATTCAACAGAAGGGTAAAAGTAGTTTTACTTTTGATGATCTGGCCAGAACGGACATTGAAAATTACATTGAAGAAAACGAACTGGGATTTAGTAGTTACGAACTGGCGGAAGTGCTGCTTACAGAAGAATTTGAGGTAAATGATATTCTTAATGGTGAACTGGATGATGAAAATATCATCGATTACCTTGAGGATAACATTGACGATTTTGATGAATTAAATTTGGAGATCGATGAATAATTTCGGTAAAATATTGGTGTTTATAATGCTGTTTTTAACAGTTGTTAGTGTGTCGGGACAAGGCAGGCCCGGAATGGATAAAATTAAATCCCTGAAGGTTGCCTTTATAACAGAAAGGGTAGATCTTAGTAGTAAGGAGGCCGCAATGTTTTGGCCCGTTTACAATGAGCATGAGAAAGCAATGGCTCAAATTCGCAGAAAGGAACGCGTAGAAATTAGGAGTAAAATGGTCGATTTTGAGAATTTAAGCGAAGCAGAAGCAAATAAACTCTTAGATCAACTTATTGAGCTGGAGAAGGAGAAACAAGAGCTTAATATTTTATTCCTGTCAAATATTCGTGAAGTTATTTCACCAAAGAAAACCTTTCTTTTAATTAAAGCCGAAGAAGATTTTAAGAAACGATTGTTGAAACAAATTCAGCAAAGGCGACAAGGAGGGAGATAAATTATCAGATCCTTTCGAATTATAGAGGAAACCTTTTGGTTTCCTTTATTTGTTTGTAAAATCAATAATAGAACACTTGTATTCCACTAATCCATATTCAATAAAAAACATAAATCTTAATTAAACCTTTACTTTAATTGATAGTCTTAGCTTTATAATCAATAAAAAAAGAAGTTATGAAAAGTTTAAAACTATTAGTAATCATTATTTTATTAGTTGGTGCAACTTCAGCTGTAACTGCTCAGCGCACCGTTAAAGTATATCCCAGACATGGTAGCGTAGTTACAACATTATATCAACCAAGACTTGTCGTACATAAAGGAGTGAATTTTCACTTTTCCAATGGTATCTGGTATAAAGCGAGAGGAAGAAAATATGTGGTCTGTGCAGCACCTGTTGGAATTAAAGTGAGAAAACTTCCATTAGGAAATAAAGTAGTTGTTCATAGGGGTAGGAAGTATTATACCTATAATGGAGTTTTTTATAAGAAAAAGGGGCGTAACTATATAGTAGTGAATGTATAGTTAGCTTGGTTTTGATTTGGTTACCACAATAAGTGGTTAGTTTATTGGTGATTAAAAAGGGAAGTTCTCAAGCTTCCCTTTTTATTTGAACGTAAGTTTGGCAATACGATTTCTTCCTGCAGCATATGCTACTGAATCATTCTGGAATCGTATGGTGTAGAACCCTTCGTTTGAAAGAGCCTTCCAGTTTATTCCCATATCGTTTGAATATGAAATTCCTGTAAATCCTATAGCCACAATCTCTTTGCCTTCAGAATTAGGTACAAATCGGATACAACTCTTGTAGCCAGGTTCTTGATTATTAGCAAGTAGCTCCCAGCTTTTACCTCCATCACGGCTGATCGCTTTATTGGCAAAGCTTTTGTCTGGATCTGTATAATCTCCACCAATCACAATTCCCAATGAGCTATCGTAAAAGTCCATCGAATAAATACCCTGAGTAGGTTTATCACTAAGGATGGGGGTTTGTACTACACTCCATGATTTTCCTGCGTTATCAGTAAAAAGCACACGCCCTTTAGTTGTTCCTATCCACGCTTTATTTCCCTGAAGGGCTATATTCGTATTACTGGCAGCAAAAGCCCCCTCTCCTTCAAGTCCCTGGGGTAATTGGTCACATGGAAGTTTAGCCCAGCTATATCCACCGTCTCTGGTAATAATTATAGAAAGACAACCTCCAACGGTATCACCGATAGCTATACCTTCTTTATCATTCCAAAAAGCCATGGCATCATAAAAAACGTTCTCCCCATCCTCTGCGTAAACTAATTCCATTTTTCCCATATCTCCTGTTTTATACAACAAAGCAGGATTTGCAACAGAGAGCATAAAAAAATCTGTAGATGTATGTGCAATAGCCCTGAATTCAGGGAAAATACTATCATATTTTTGACTATTGGTCCTGACTGTTTTGGTCTGCAGGTCAATTGTCCCAAAAACACCTTTGTTGGCCGCAAAACCTAAACTCCCACCCATCAATTCAATTGCTCTTATACTTAAGGAATCCTCATAAAGTACTTCAACTATGACCTCGGAAAAAACAGGCCTATTAACAGGTTTCTGGCAGGAATGAATTAGAAATAAAGTGAAGAATAAGATACTGTAGCGCATGTGTAAATTTAGGGATAAAACCGGGTTTATTACCGATAGAATAAAACGATTATTCCATTGTTCAATTGTACCATTTCAAAAATTGCGACTCCATTCAGCGATTAAAAATATCAAATTACTTTGTTTAGTAACTATAGGGTAATTAATTAGTTAAAAATTAAAAGCAATACCTTTGCCTACTAAATTTTGCAGATGCGGTTACATAGAAATTTGGTGTTTGCTGTAGTAGACGCACTCAACCTTATATTTAACGAGGGAGAATATGCCGATAAGGTAGTGGAAAAGACTTTGAAGCACGATAAACGTTGGGGGTCTAGAGATAGAGGTTTTATTGCTGAAACCACCTATGACATAGTCCGTTGGAAAAGACTTTATTCTGAAATTGCAGAGGTAAGTGCTCCCTATTCCAGACCTAACTTATTTAGGCTATTTGCAGTTTGGGCAGTGCTTAGAGGAATTCAATTGCCAGATTGGAAACAAATTGAAAATACTCCGACCAGGCGAATTAAAGGGAAATTCGATGAGCTTTCTAAAATCAGGAAATACAGAGAATCTATTCCGGACTGGATAGAGGAATTAGGTTTAAATTCATTGGGAGAGGAGTTATGGACAAGAGAAATTGCAGCACTAAATCAACAGGCCCAGGTAATTCTCAGAACGAACACGCTTAAAACATCCAAAAACGACTTAAAAAATGTTCTTTTAGAAGAGGGCATTGAGACCGAGTCTATTGAAGGTTATCCTGATGCCTTGAAATTAAAAGAGCGTACGAATGTTTTTAGAACAAAGGCATTTACTGATGGCTTTTTTGAAGTTCAGGATGCATCATCACAAAAAGTCGGGACTTTTACACAGGTTGAACAGGGCTTACGGGTAATTGATGCCTGCGCCGGCGCCGGAGGTAAAACTTTGCATTTAGCCGCTCTAATGAAAAACAAAGGGCAGCTTATTGCCCTTGATATCTATGAAAATAAATTAAAAGAACTTAAGAGAAGGGCTAAAAGAGATGGTGCGCATAATGTAGAAACAAGAGTAATAGGCAATAGCAAGGTTTATAAAAAATTATATGGCAGTGCAGACAGAGTGCTAATAGATGCTCCATGTTCAGGACTAGGTGTACTGAGACGCAATCCGGATTCCAAGTGGAAATTACAGCCGGAATTTCTGGATAAGATTGTCAAAGTACAACAAGAAATACTGAAAAATTACAGCAAGATGGTAAAAGAAGGCGGCAAACTAATATATGCTACTTGTTCTATTTTACCACTGGAGAATACAGAACAAGTGAAACACTTTTTAGATTCTGATGAAGGGAAAGTATTTTCTTTGGAGGAAGAGGTGAACATTTATGCATCAGAAAGTGGATTTGATGGTTTCTATATGGCTCGAATGACAAGGAAGTAATGAACAATTACATTTGAAAACTGTTAACTTTTCTATTAAAAAAACCCATTTTAATAATGTAAATTTGTGCTTTCGTAATCTTAATTTGTAATAAGTTCCATGATTCAATTCTTTGGAGATCTCAGCACTAAAGTTTTTGCAGTACAAACTAAACAAGAACTTTCCGAAAAAGACATTGAGAAACTTAATTGGTTATTCGGAAACCAACCCAGAATAAATTTGGCGTCTATAGACGCCTTTTTTGTTGGACCAAGGGCTGCAATGATTACCCCCTGGAGTACAAATGCCACGGAAATAACTCAGAATATGGGTGTTTCAGGAATTCTTAGAATAGAAGAATTTACCCGTGTGGATGAAAATTTTAAAGATTTTGATCCAATGCTCTCGCAAAAGTACCTTGCGCTAAATCAGGAGATCTATAGTATTGAGGTTGCACCTCATCCCATTCTTGAAATTGATAATATTTCCAAATATAATAAGGAAGAAGGATTAGCCCTGAGCCCGGATGAAGTAGAATATCTGGAAGGACTATCAAAAAAAATAGGTCGGAAATTAACAGATTCTGAAGTCTTTGGATTCAGTCAGGTAAATTCTGAACATTGCAGGCACAAAATTTTTAACGGGACTTTTGTAATTGATGGTAAAGAAATGCCTTCTTCACTTTTTAAGCTGATAAAAAAAACAGCTAAGGAAAATCCAAATGAAATTGTATCAGCATATAAAGACAATGTGGCTTTTGTAAAAGGTCCTAAGGTGGTTCAATTCGCCCCAAAAACTTCTGATAAACCAGACTACTATCAGGAAAGCGAGTTTGAATCTGTTATTTCACTTAAAGCCGAGACCCACAACTTTCCAACTACCGTAGAACCTTTTAATGGCGCAGCTACTGGTTCCGGAGGTGAGATAAGGGATCGTTTGGCAGGAGGTAAAGGCTCATTACCCATCGCAGGAACCGCCGTATACATGACCTCATATTCTCGGCTGGAAAAAAACAGGTCATGGGAGAAAGGAATGGAGGAAAGACCATGGTTATACCAAACCCCAATGGATATTCTTATAAAAGCTTCCAATGGTGCTTCTGATTTTGGCAACAAATTTGGTCAACCTTTAATATCCGGATCTTTATTGACTTTTGAGCACGAAGAACATTCCAGAAAATTAGGATATGATAAGGTTATTATGCTCGCCGGAGGTATTGGTTATGGCAAAGCAGACCAGGCTCTTAAAGGAACTCCAAAAAAAGGAGATAAAATAGTTATTCTTGGCGGTGATAACTACCGTATAGGAATGGGTGGTGCTGCCGTTTCAAGCGCTGATACTGGCGAATTTAGTTCGTCTATTGAGTTAAATGCTGTACAACGTTCGAACCCGGAAATGCAAAAACGCGCTGCTAATGCAATACGGGGCCTTGTGGAAAGCAAGGAGAATCCCATAGTTTCTATTCATGATCACGGTGCCGGCGGTCATTTAAATTGTTTATCAGAATTAGTGGAAGAGACAGGAGGCAAAATTGATCTGGATAAACTCCCTATTGGGGACCCTACACTCTCAGCCAAGGAAATTATAGGAAATGAATCTCAGGAGCGCATGGGGCTGGTAATGGGAACCGAAAATATGGGATTATTACATCGAATCGCCGATAGGGAGCGTTCTCCTATTTATGATGTAGGGGATGTTACCGGAGACAATAGATTCACTTTTGAATCCGAAACAAAAGGAATTAAGCCAATGGATCTTGAGCTTTCCGACATGTTTGGCAGCTCTCCGAAAACGATTATGAATGATATTACAGTCGACAGGAAATATCAGGAAACAGCCTATAAAATAGAATTTTTTCATGACTACCTTAATCAAGTCCTTCAGCTCGAAGCTGTCGCCTGTAAGGATTGGTTAACAAATAAGGTAGACCGATGTGTTGGTGGCAAAGTTGCTAAACAGCAGTGTGCCGGTCCTTTGCAATTGCCCCTGAATAATTGTGGCGTCATGGCCTTGGATTTTAAGGGCCAGGAAGGTATTGCGACTTCCATTGGTCATTCCCCAATAAGCGGATTAATTGATCCGGTCGCAGGTAGCAGGAACAGTATTGCCGAGGCCCTTTCAAATATTGTCTGGGCACCTCTAAAAGACGGTTTAAAATCGGTTGCTCTCTCAGCTAATTGGATGTGGCCATGCAGAAATGAAGGAGAAGATGCCAGATTGTATACCGCTGTAAAAGCTATATCTGACTTTGCCATTGAACTTGGGATCAATGTCCCCACGGGTAAGGATTCATTATCCATGAAACAAAAATACAAGGATGAAGAAGTTATTGCTCCGGGCACTGTAATAATTTCAGCGGCAGCAAATTGTACAGATATTACCAAGGTAGTAGAGCCTGTATTTCTAAGAAGTGCTGGAAGTATTTATTATGTCAACATCTCTCAGGATGAATATGAGTTGGGTGGATCTTCTTTTGCACAAATACTTAATAGAATTGGTGATAAAGCCCCTACAATAAAAGAATCGGTATATGTCATAAATGTATTTAACACACTTCAGGAATTGATAAAAGACGGACAAATTGTAGCTGGCCATGATGTCTCTTCAGGCGGATTGATAACCACACTTCTGGAAATGTGTTTTGCCGATGTTAAAATGGGTGCTTCTTTGGATCTTTCAAGTCTGGGAGAAAAAGATACTATCAAATTACTTTTCGCCGAAAATTCCGGATTGGTTTTTCAAGCCAAAGATGATTCAGTAGAAGTAAAAATGCAGAAAGCTGGAATAAATTTTAATAAAATAGGGGAAGTTATCCAACAACCGGAATTGAACTTAAAAAATCAAGAAGTTGAAATATGTTTGAATATTAATAGTTTACGGGATACCTGGTATAAAACATCTTATCTCCTAGACGAGAGACAAACCTCTAATAATCTTGCTAAATCGAGATATGAAAATTACAAAAAACAACCCCTTAATTTTAACTTCCCGGCATATTTTCAAAATCATCGTCCCGAAAGAAGTGCAGAAAATATAAAACGTCCGAAGGCAGCAATTTTAAGAGAAAAGGGCAGTAATTCTGAACGTGAAATGGCCAATGCTATGTACCTTGCCGGATTTGATGTCAAGGACGTTCATATGACCGACCTCATTACGGGGAGAGAAACCCTGGAAGATATTCAATTTATAGGTGCAGTAGGTGGATTCTCAAATTCTGATGTTTTGGGAAGTGCAAAAGGATGGGCAGGCGCGTTTAAATATAATGAAAAGGCAAGGCAATCACTGCTAAACTTTTTTGGCAGGACGGATACTTTATCAGTTGGAATATGTAACGGATGTCAGCTTTTTATGGAATTAGAATTAGTGAATCCTGAACATGAAGTTCATGGCAAAATGACTTTTAACAATTCGCATAAACATGAGAGCAGTTTCACCTCTGTAAAGATTGAAGACAATAATTCGGTAATGCTATCTTCTCTTGCAGGAACAACTCTTGGGGTGTGGATATCACATGGTGAAGGGAAATTTAGTCTTCCTTTGACCGAAGCAAATTACGACATTGTTGCTAAATATGGTTATAGTGAGTATCCATCTAATCCCAATGGAAGTGATTTTAACACGGCAATGATGTGTGATAAAACAGGGAGGCACTTGGTGACCATGCCACATATTGAGCGTTCTATTTTTCCATGGAACTGGGCATATTACCCTAAGGATAGAAACGATCAAATATCTCCATGGCTAGAGGCGTTTACTAACGCCAGAAAATGGATAGAAAAACAAAACCAAGTATCTTGATTATTCGCAGGGCCAAACAAAAGGACGTACCAGCTATTGTAGAACTCATAGCTAATGATAAATTAGGCAGGCTAAGAGAAAACTTCAAAACACCCTTACCTGAGGAGTATATAAAAGCATTTGACAAAATTAATTCTGACCAAAATCAGGAATTAATGGTAATGTTAAACGATTCCGGGGAGGTAATTGGTACTTTACAACTAAGCTTTATTCAGTATCTAACCTATCAGGGAGGCATAAGGGCGCAAATAGAGGCCGTAAGGGTACATGAGGATTACAGGAATAAAGGAATTGGTCAGGAGCTTATACAGTGGGCCATAGATCGTGCTAAAAAAAGAGGAGCCCATGTAGTGCAGCTTACCACGGATAAAAAAAGAGATGCGGCTTTGAAATTTTACGAAAAACTAGGATTTATTTCATCCCATGAAGGAATGAAACTTCATTTGCACTAAAGAATTAATTGACTTTTTAAGTACATATTTATTAGAGGATCGTATTTTATTATCAAATTATAAAAAATTAAGGTCATTTTTTAGTAATCCTGCTTTATAATACCGTTCCCTTTTCTTATTTTGCAATTACCATTCAGAAATAGAATATGCAAGATATAACCCGTCTTTTTGATTTTCCTTATTACCAATTAGAAAAATTTGATCTTAAGAATTCCCTGGTAACAAAATATAATGGGGAATGGATCGCGACTTCTACCAGGGAGTATATAGATAAGGCAAATACGGTAAGTAGGGCTTTACTAAAGTTAGGTGTAAAACCCAATGACAAGATTGCACTGATATCAATGACCAACCGAACGGAATGGAATATTATGGATATCGGTATTTTGCAACTGGGAGCCCAAAATGTACCAATTTACCCCACTGTTTCTAAAGAAGACTATACATATGTACTTAACCATGCAGAATGTGTTTATTGTTTTGTCTCCTGCCGAGAGGTTTATGAGAAAGTCAAGACGGTAAAAGATAAAGTTCCTTCCTTGAAGGAAATATACTCTTTTGATGAATTGGGGGACTGTAAGAATTGGAAAGAAATATTACAACTAGGAAAAGACGAGTCAAACCAGATTGAAGTAGAAAAGCTTAAAGATTCAGTAAAACCCGAGGACCTGGCCACCTTAATTTATACATCTGGCACAACGGGAAGGCCAAAAGGTGTTATGCTCTCCCATGATAACATAGTGAGTAATACCCTGGAAAGTTCGTTCAGATTACCAATCGCAGATGGTGCGGTTAAAGCACTTAGTTTCTTACCTGTTTGTCATATTTATGAACGGATGCTAATGTATTTGTATCAGTATAGAAGTGTTTCTATCTATTTCGCTGAATCACTGGAAACAATTAGTGAAAATTTAAAAGAGGTTGAACCCCATGTCATGACTGCTGTTCCCAGACTTATAGAAAAGGTCTACGATAAGATAATTGCAAAGGGTGCTGATTTAAAAGGTATTAAGAAATTCTTGTTTTTCTGGGCGGTAAAAGTAGGGCTTAGATATGAACCTTATGGCCAAAACGGATGGTGGTATGAGCAACAACTCAAACTGGCCCGTTCGTTAATTTTTAGTAAATGGAAAGCCGGACTTGGGGGAAATCTTGATCTTATTGCTTCGGGAAGCGCGGCCTTACAACCCAGATTGGCAAGAATTTTTAATGCTGCTGAAATGGGTCTTATGGAAGGTTATGGACTTACGGAAACCTCTCCTGTTGTCTCGGTAAATGACATGCGTAATAATGGCTTTAAAATAGGAACTGTGGGTAAACCTATAGGACGCACTGAAGTAAAGATTGAAGCTGACGGTGAGATTTGCATTAAAGGCCCACAGGTAATGATGGGATATTACAGAGATGCCAAAAAAAGTGCTGAAGTATTAAAAAACGGCTTTTTTCACACGGGTGATATTGGTGAAATTGATGCTGATGGTTTTCTTAGAATTACAGACCGCAAAAAAGAAATGTTCAAAACTTCCGGTGGTAAATATGTAGCGCCGCAGGTATTGGAAAACCGATTTAAACAATCCAGATTTATTGAGCAAATTATGGTTGTTGGAGAAGGCGAGAAAATGCCTTCTGCGCTTATCCAACCTAATTTTGAGTTCTTAAAGGAATGGGCCGTGAGACATAATGTTAATCTGGGAACCAATACCGAAAGTGTTATAAACCCGAAAGTATTGGCCAGGTTTCAGGAAGAAGTTGATCATGCCAATGAAAAATTTGCTAAATGGGAAAAAGTTAAACAGTTTAAACTTACCCCGGATGTCTGGAGTGTCGACGGAGGCCACCTCACCCCTACTATGAAACTTCGCCGAAAGATTATTAAAGAAAAGTATATGGACCTCTACAACCAAATATACGGACATTAATAACAGATACTTCCTATTAATGGAATCAGAACTACTTAATTTCACTAAAATTCCTTTTTAAAATCAACGGGCTATTCTTAAAAATTTATTATGCATGCATAATAAATTTTTATATCTTTGAAGAACAATTAAAGATTTTATGAAGGATATAACGATAGATTATGCCTTGCGTGCTACCTGGCAATCCGTTGCCAAAATGTATAATGAAGAAGCCAAAAACTTTGGCACTACAATGGCCGTTGGTTTTACTCTGTTAAGCATAGATCCTAAAACCGGAACACCTTCCACGGCCCTGGGCCCTAAAATGGGAATGGAAGCCACTAGCTTGTCTAGAATACTAAAAAGCATGGAGGAAAAAGGTCTGATTATTCGTAAGCCTAATCCGGATGATGGCCGTGGCGTTTTAATACATCTTACCCCGTTTGGTCTTGAAAAGCGTGTAGATTCCAAAGATGTTGTTTTACGGTTTAATGATGTTGTTAAGCAAAATCTTAATGAGGGGCAGTTGAACAATTTTTTTGAGGTTATGGAAACTATAAACCACCTTATTACTGAAAAAAAAATATATAGTAGGAATACAAAATTAAATAATCATCATCAATGAATAAGCACATTAAAAAGGTAGCTGTTATAGGTTCTGGTATAATGGGTAGCGGAATTGCCTGTCACTTTGCAAATATTGGAGTTGAAGTTCTATTACTAGATATTGTTCCCGGGGAACTTAGTGAAAAGGAAAAATCAAAAGGACTTACACTTAAAGATAAAGCCGTAAGAAATAGAATTGTCAATGATTCCTTGGCAGCAGCTTTAAAGTCAAAGCCATCTCCCATTTATCATTTAGATTTCGCTGGTAGAATCAACACTGGAAATCTTGAAGATGATATAGCGAAAGTTGGTCAGGTAGATTGGATTATAGAAGTGGTAGTGGAACGCCTGGACATAAAGAAAATGGTTTTTGAGAACCTTGAAAAGCATAGAAGTCCCGGAACGTTGATAACTTCCAATACTTCAGGTATTCCTATTAAGTTTATGAGTGAAGGAAGAAGCGATGATTTCCAGGAACATTTTTGCGGTACTCATTTCTTTAATCCCGCTCGTTATCTTAAACTTTTTGAAATCATTCCCGGGCCGAAAACTAAACAATCTGTACTGGATTTTTTAAATAGTTATGGTGAAAAATTTCTTGGGAAAACATCGGTAATTGCCAAGGATACCCCTGCGTTCATAGGTAATAGAATTGGGATTTTTAGCATTCAGAGCTTATTTCACATGGTCCAGGAATTAGGACTCACAGTAGAAGAAGTAGATAAACTTACCGGACCGGTAATTGGCAGACCAAAATCTGCAACTTTCAGAACGGTGGATGTGGTAGGTTTGGATACTTTAGTTCATGTAGCCAATGGTATCTATGAAAATTGCGGAGATGATGAACGACATGAATTGTTTCAGTTACCCGAATTTATCCGGACTATGTCTGATAACAAATGGCTGGGAAGTAAAACGGGTCAGGGCTTCTATAAAAAGGTAAAGAATAAAGACGGGAAAAGTGACATTCTTAGTCTGGATCTGGATTCTATGGATTACAGACCAAAAAAGAGAGCGAATTTCACTACACTGGAACTTACCAAACCCGTAGATAAAGTTATTGATCGTTTTAAAATTTTGGTAAATGGTAAGGATAAAGCTGGCGTCTTTTACCGCAAAAGCTTTGCTGCACTTTTTGCCTATGTTTCTCACCGTATCCCTGAGATAACAGATGAATTATATAAAATTGATGATGCGATGAAAGCCGGTTTTGGCTGGGAGCACGGACCTTTCCAGATATGGGATGCCATTGGTTTGGAAAATGGCTTGAAAATGATTGCAGAAGAGGGACATAGCCCGGCTAAATGGATTAAGGAGTTAAAGGACTCAGGGACCTCTTCCTTCTACAATGTTAAAGACGGAGCCACCTATTTTTATGATATTCCACAGAAGACCATGGCTAAGGTACCCGGCCAGGATGCCTTTATTATTTTAGATAACATAAGAAAATCTAATGAAGTTTTTAAAAATAGCGGCGTTGTTATAGAAGACCTTGGTGATGGAATACTCAATGTAGAATTCCAGTCTAAAATGAATACAATTGGCGGAGATGTATTGTCTGGTTTAAATAAGGCAGTAGACCTTGCTGAGAAGGATTTTCAAGGGCTCGTTATAGGTAACCAGGCGGCTAACTTTTCCGTAGGGGCCAATATAGGAATGATATTCATGATGGCTGTAGAACAGGAGTACGATGAATTGAATATGGCTATTAAATATTTTCAGGATACAATGATGCGAATGCGTTATTCTGCTATCCCAACAGTCTCAGCTCCTCATGGAATGTGTTTGGGCGGTGGATGTGAGCTATCACTGCATGCTGATAAAGTTGTGGCAGCAGCTGAAACCTACATGGGATTGGTCGAATTTGGAGTTGGAGTCATCCCGGGAGGTGGTGGTTCTAAAGAAATGGCATTACGAGCCTCAGACATATTCAGAAAAAATGATGTAGAACTAAATGTGCTGCAGGAATATTTTCTGACCATTGGAATGGCCAAAGTATCAACTTCGGCTTATGAAGCATATGACTTAGGTGTGCTGCAAAAAGGAAAGGACATCGTTGTCGTAAATAAAGACAGACAGATAGCAACAGCAAAGGCACAGGCGAAACTTTTGGCTGAAGGAGGTTATACCCAACCTATAAAAAGAAAAGATGTCAAGGTTTTGGGGAAACAGGCTTTGGGCATGTTCCTGGTAGGTACAGATTCTATGGAAGCAGGACACTACATCAGTGAGCACGATAAAAAAATTGCAGATAAGCTGGCTTACGTTATGGCAGGAGGTGATTTGTCTGAAGCAAGTCTCGTAAGTGAGCAATACTTATTGGATTTGGAACGAGAGGCCTTTTTATCGCTCTGCACAGAGAAAAAGACATTGGAACGAATTCAGCATATGTTAAAAACAGGTAAACCACTTAGAAATTAAAAAAATGAAAACAGCATATATCGTTAAGGCTTATAGAACAGCAGTTGGCAAAGCACCAAGAGGATTATTCCGTTTTAAAAGACCTGATGAATTGGCGGCAGAAACCATAGCATATATGATGAAGGAGTTGCCACAATTAGATAAGAAAAGAATTGATGACGTAATTGTAGGTAATGCAATGCCCGAGGCTGAGCAAGGACTCAATATGGCCCGCCTTATATCCTTAATGGGATTAGAGATAGATGATGTTCCCGGTGTTACAGTAAACCGATATTGTGCCTCTGGACTGGAAACCATAGGTATCGCCACAGCGAAAATACAGTCGGGCATGGCTGATTGTATCATAGCCGGGGGAGCAGAAAGCATGAGTTATATCCCTATGGGAGGATACAAGCCAACCCCCGATTATGAAATTGCCAAAGAAGGTCATGAAGATTATTACTGGGGGATGGGATTAACAGCAGAGGCTGTTGCAAAACAATTTAAGGTTTCAAGAGAGGATCAGGATGATTTTTCATATAACTCTCACATGAAAGCGTTAAAAGCACAAAAGGAAAATAAGTTTCAGGAACAAATTGTGCCAATTGAAGTAGAACACACCTATGTTAATTCGGAAGGCAAGAAAGAAACAAATACCTACACAGTGGATAAAGATGAAGGTCCAAGAGCAGGTACTTCCAAAGAAGTTCTTGCTAAATTAAGACCTGTTTTTGCGGCAGATGGCAGTGTTACAGCAGGTAATTCTTCCCAAATGAGTGATGGTGCAGCTTTTGTAATGGTAATGAGTGAGGAAATGGTCAAGGAGTTAAAATTAGAACCAATTGCCCGTCTGGTAAATTATGCAGCTGCCGGTGTAGAACCCCGAATAATGGGCATTGGTCCTGTAAAGGCAATCCCTAAGGCATTAAAACAAGCAGGTTTAAAACAGGATGCCATTTCCCTTATAGAGCTAAATGAGGCATTTGCCTCTCAATCGCTCGCAGTTATAAGGGAACTAAACCTTAATCAGGATCTGGTTAATGTAAATGGGGGAGCAATTGCGCTGGGTCATCCTTTAGGTTGTACCGGAGCCAAACTTTCTGTCCAATTATTTGATGAAATGCGTAAACGCAACATGAAAGGAAAATATGGAATGGTAACCATGTGTGTGGGAACAGGCCAGGGTGCAGCTGGCATCTACGAGTTTTTAAATTAATATCAATTAAAGAAATATAAAATGAGTACGGATACAATTAACAAAGATATCTTACGAGGTGGTCAGTTCCTGGTTAAAGAAACAAATTGCGAAGATATTTTTACGCTTGAAGATCTGACCGAAGAGCAGAAAATGATGCGTGAAAGCACCAAGGATTTTGTAGATCGTGAACTGTGGGCGCATTGGGAAAGATTTGAAAAAAAGGATTATGCCTTTACCGAAGAGTGCATGCGTAAGGCCGGTGAATTAGGTCTTTTAAGTGTTGCTGTTCCGGAGGCATATGGGGGTCTCGGCATGGGATTCGTTTCCACAATGTTGGTGTGTGATTATATTTCCGGTGCCACAGGCTCATTTAGTACAGCCTTTGGAGCCCACACGGGCATAGGTACAATGCCAATAACCCTTTACGGTACGGAACAGCAAAAAAAGAAATATGTGCCCAAACTGGCATCAGGTGAATGGTTCGGAGCTTACTGTTTAACTGAACCAGGTGCAGGATCAGATGCAAATTCCGGAAAAACCAAGGCTGTATTATCCAAAGACGGAAAGCATTATCAAATTAGTGGCCAAAAAATGTGGATTTCTAATGCTGGCTTCTGTAAATTATTTATTGTTTTTGCCAGAATAGAAGACGATAAAAATATTACAGGTTTCATCGTTGAAAATGATCCCTCAAATGGTATCACTATGGGAGATGAAGAAAAAAAATTAGGGATTCACTCCTCCTCCACACGCCAGGTATTTTTTAGCGATACCAAGGTTCCTGTTGAAAATATGTTATCCGAGCGGGGAAATGGATTTAAGATTGCAATGAACGCTTTGAATATTGGAAGAATTAAGTTGGCTGCAGCTTGTCTGGAAGCCCAAAGGAGAGTGCTTGGTGAGGCAGTTAATTACGCCAACGAAAGGATTCAATTTAAAACTCCAATTATAAATTTTGGTGCTATTAAAGCAAAGATTGCACAAATGGCAACGAATGCCTATGCTGGAGAATCTGCCTGTTACAGGGCTGCTAAGAATATTGAGGACAGGATAGCGATTCGTGTTGCTGAAGGCAATTCACACCAGGAAGCCGAACTAAAAGGCGTTGAGGAGTATGCCATAGAATGTTCTATACTTAAGGTGTCTGTATCTGAAGATGTTCAACAAACCACAGATGAAGGTATCCAGATCTTTGGCGGAATGGGTTTTAGCGCAGATACACCAATGGAATCAGCATGGAGAGATGCCCGAATTGCACGCATATATGAAGGAACCAATGAAATAAACAGGATGTTAGCGGTTGGTATGCTGGTAAAAAAAGCAATGAAAGGTCATGTAGATTTATTGGGCCCGGCAACTAAGGTGGCCGATGAACTAATGGGAATACCATCTTTTGATACTCCTGATTATTCTAAACTCTTTTCAGAAGAAAACGATATGATAGCGCGTCTGAAGAAGGTATTTCTGATGGTTGCCGGTAGTGCAGTACAAAAGTTTGGTGCTGATCTGGAAGAACATCAGCAGGTGTTATTGGCTGCGTCAGACATATTGATAGAAATATATATGGCCGAATCTACTATCCTTAGAACAGAGAAAAACGCCCTAAGATTTGGGGAAGAGAACCTAACTACACAAATTGCAATGTCCAGACTGTATTTATACAATGCTGTGGATATAGTGATTCAAAAAGGCAAAGAAGCAATAGTTTCTTTTACAGAGGGTGATGAACAACGCATGATGCTTATGGGATTAAAACGTTTTACAAAGTACACCAATCAGCCTAATGTTGCTGAACTCAGAATGCAAATAGCGGAAAAGGTGGCTTCAGATAATGCGTATACTTTTGATTAAGTGTAATCAATTTTATTTTGGAATAGAAAAACCGCTCAATTGAGCGGTTTTTGTTTTTAGAATCCCCTGAACAGCTATTTATTTAGTTCTTAGAACTTAGAAATCCATAATTTGCCGAATAGTTTAACATCTGCTCTTCGAAACTTACAGGTTGTACCACTTCAACTTCAATAATCTCACCTGCTTCATTAGTAGTTGGGACCAATACCGGGTTAACAAATCCACTATAGGGTGCAGTCTTAAATTGGGCATTTCTATCCAGTACTTCCGCGTGTAATGCCTGATCTACTTTAACTCCATAACCTTCTACCAATTCTTGAGCAGCTTTAAAATCACCTTCAGATTTTATCCTTTGCGTTTCACGTAATAATTCACCAAATAATTCACGTAATGCCTCATAGTCATTGATATTGTAATATGTTTTACCGTCCCTGGTGAGTTTTTCTATGACATTGTCAGGGCTACCCTTTTCAAATACCCAGGCAGATACCCATTGTCTGTTTACCATATGATCCTCTTCCACATCATCCCCTAATTCTATTCTTATCAATTGGGTAATCAGGCCATTTCTTATATACCCATCGTATGAGGCTTTAGCTGTTTCTTCCCAATTATCTACCAGACCCAATTCATCTAACTTCGGATCCATAACAAAATACAGTCCTACAAGGTCTGCTCTACCCTCTTCAATGGTTGATCTATAATTCTTTAAGGTTTCTTTTGGTTGCCCAACACCCGGATTTATTTGTCCTGAAGCATGACCTATTACTTCGTGCAATGCAGTATGTAATTTATCTACCAGTTTACCGTATTTTTCTTCAAGCTTGATCTCCTCTTCATCATTGGCAAACTCTTTTAATCTGCCACTACCTCCTGCATTGCTATACGCATCAACTATGTTTCCCAATGACACAGACTTACTTCCATGTTGCTGGCGGATCCAATTGTTATTAGGGAGATTTACCCCAATAGGCGTACTTGGGGAGGCATCACCCGCCTCTCCGGCAACATTCACGGTCTTATAAGAAACACCAACTACACTGTCCTTCTTATGCTCTTCCATCAAGGTGGCATTATCTTCAAACCATTGCGCATTTTCTGAGAGTACAGCCATTTTTCTTGACATATCAAAATCGTTTATTTCAATAATGCTCTCATAAGATCCTCTATACCCCTTAGGATCATTATAAACCTCTATAAAGCCATTTATCCAATCTATATTACCCTGAGTGGAAGTCGCCCATTCAACAGAGTACGCATCCCATGCGTCGAGACTTCCAGTTTCGTAATAATCTACTAGTAATTCTAAAGTATTAGCTTGTTTTTCGTTTTCGGCTACTGTCTGTGCTTTTTCAAGCCATTTTATTACTTCGTCTATAGCAGTTCCATACAAACCGCCAGATTTCCAAACCTTCTCCACCACTTTACCATTCTCCTTTACAAGAGTAGAATTTAAACCAGTTTCTATTGGGCGACCCTCCGGGCCTTTATATGCAGTCCTATAAAAAGCATCCACATCTGCATCAGTGATCTCTGGAGAATAAAAATTAACAGCCGAAGAAGCCACATTATCCACGCCTTTTTTCTTGTTTACTTTTTTACTATCCACCTCATTAAAAATAACTTCAAAAGCTTCTCCTTCCAGTTCCGTATCTGTTTCTGCAAGTAAATAATTTAAATATTCTTTAGAAAAATCAGGTTTTATTTTATCATTTGAATAATGATGATGAATTCCGTTGGAGAACCATAGTCGTTTTATATATACTTCAAATGAGTTCCAGTCATAGGTCGTTTTATCACCCGTAAATTTGGTGTATATGTTTTCCAGCCCTGCCCTTATTTTAAGGTTATGCCGGTAATTCTGATCCCATATTATGTCCCGACCAGCTAAACCAGCTTGAGTTAAATAATAAACTAATTTTTTTTCTTTTAAGGTGAGTTCCTCAAAACCCGGAACCTGATAACGAAGTACTCTTAGGTCTGCAAACTGATCTACAACATATTCAAAATCTTTTTCCGCGACCAACACAGTCTCTTCAGGCATTACTTTTTCCTTACAAGACCACAATACTAATATTACAAGAAAGCTACTTACAACATGTTTCAATTTCATGATTTTATACCTTTTAATTTAATCCTACAAATTTAGCGAAAGATTGCTGATTTGTTATACTTGTTAGATACAAGTTTCAATGTCTGGTATCCATTTTCTTAACTTGTGAATAAAAAAGTATGTCTTGCTTAAAACAAGCTAGCTTTCTAATTTTAAAACATGGACAAACAACTTTTACAGACAGCTTATTCCCCGGAGGATTTTAGACAAAACGGGCATCAATTAATTGATCTTCTAGCCGAACATCTTGATAAATCATTGAATAAATCTTCATCAAAAGTTCTCAATTGGGAGAACCCTTCGGAAGAATACAAATTCTGGAACAACTTTCTTTTCAATGGAAAACCATCCGATCTGAACAACGAAATCATAAAGCGGAGCATACACCTGCATCATCCACATTATATGGGTCATCAGATAAGTCCGGTTGCACCAATTACGGGCCTAACCAGCCTATTAAATGCGATTCTCAACAATGGCATGGGGATCTATGAAATGGGAATGGCCCCAACTGCAATGGAGCGCGTTGTAGTTGAACAATTATGCAAGGAAATTGGTTATGGCAAAAAGTCTGATGGATTTTTAACCTCAGGTGGGACATTGGCAAATCTCACAGCCCTTCTAAGTGCCCGTAAGAACAGAACCGGAAATGACGTATGGGAAAATGGCACTTCCAATAAGTTGGCAATAATGGTCTCCGAGGAAGCACATTACTGCATAGACAGAGCTGCGCGAATCATGGGGTTAGGTGAGAAAGGCATTATAAAAATAGCTGTTGATGAAGGTTTTGCTCTAAAAACAGAGCTCTTAGAGCAATCCTACAAGAAGACTATTCATGAAGGATATGAAGTTATTGCTATTGTGGGAAGTGCCCCTTCAACCGCTACCGGTATTTACGACGATCTGGAAACCATCGGGGACTTTGCTTTTGAAAAAGGAATTTGGTTCCATATTGATGCAGCTCATGGTGGCGGGGCCATATTTTCTTCAAAATACAAATCATTATTAAAAGGTATGAAGAAGGCTGATTCTATTGTTATTGATGGACATAAAATGATGATGATGCCTTCAATTACAACGGCTTTGTTGTTTAAAAAAGGTCGGGACTCACATAATACCTTTAGGCAAAAAGCAGACTATTTACTACAGGATTCGAAAGAGGAAGATTGGTATAATCTAGCAAAGCGAACTTTTGAATGTACCAAATACATGATGAGCCTCCATTGGTATACCTTACTCAAAATTTATGGTAAAAGTATATTTGATGAGTTCGTTACAACACTATATGATCTTGGACAAGAGTTTGGTGAGCTATTAGAAAATGACCCTTTATTTGAAATAGCAGTAAAACCAATGTCTAATATTATATGTTTCAGACTAATCAATAAAGACAAGGATCTCCTAAGCCTTAATAAAATCAATTCAACAGTTCGGCAAAAACTTCTGGAAGAAGGTGAGTTTTATATTGTACAAACAAAAATTAAAGATATTGTATACCTAAGGGTTACAATAATGAATCCATTCACTACTGAAGAACACTTTAAAAAATTGCTCGATAATATAAAAAGAAAAGCTTTTCCTTTATTAAATTTATAAATCATGGAACTCAAAGGCACTTAGCACTTCAATTACGAGCTAATTCTTAGCGCATAGACTCCAAAACTTTCTCTTCACTGGCTTTATTGGCAAAATTTACAGCACATTCTATTAAAGCCAAATGCGAGTAGGCCTGTGGGAAATTACCCAGTAGTCTTTTTGTTTTGAAATCAATATCTTCACTAAAAAGCCCTAAATGATTACTGTAGCTCAATAACTTATCGAAAAGCTGTTGTGCCTTTTCTTCTTCTCCAATCTTAAAAAGACTATTGATAAACCAGAATGTACAAATTGTGAATGATGATGAAGGTAATCCAAAATCATCCTCATTCTTATATCTATACAATAATCCATCATTGCTTAATTCTTTTTCTATCGCCAAAACTGTACTTACAAATTTAGGGTCCTTGGCATGAATAAATCCATAAGACTCCATCAATAAAACGGAAGCATCAAGGTGGGTAGACCCATAAGACTGGGTAAATGCATTAACCTCTTTGTTCCAGGAATTTGAATAAATATCTTCTTTTATTTCCTTTTCCAATTTTACCCATTTTTCAAGTTTCCGGGTTTTCTTAAGTATCCTGGCAACTTTTATAGCCCTGTCTAAAGCCACCCAACATAAGACTTTAGAAAAAGTGAAGTGCCTTTCTTCTGTCCTCAATTCCCAAATTCCCTTATCTGCCTCTTTCCAATGTCTAGACACGATCCAGACAATGCCTTTGGTTATTCCCCATAATTCTTCGCCATTCTCTATATTGGTGCTAAATCTAACCAACTGGGCGTGAATGACATCCATTAGAATGCCATATATATCATTTTGCTTTTGTGCATATGCAGCATTACCAACCCGCACCGGTTTGGAGCCTTTATACCCGCTTAAGTGATCCAGAGTTTCTTCGGTAAGGTTTTTTTCCTTGTTTATACCGTACATAATCTGGAGCTTCTCATCTTTATCCGGAATAAGATCAATAATAAACTGAAGATACCTCCTTGCCACGTTTTTATGCCCTAATTGAGCCATTACCTTTATAACCATAGATGCATCCCTTATCCAGCAAAAACGATAATCCCAATTTCTAACTTCACCTATGGTTTCAGGTAATGATGTGGTGGCAGCAGCCAGCACTGCGCCGGTTTTATCGTAGCTCAATAGTTTAAGCGTTATGGCGCTTCTTGTAATTTCTTTATTATATTGATTGTATGTTGGCGTTCTATTGGTCCAATTGAGCCAATAGACTTTTGTGTTTTCAAGATCTAAATAAATTTTCCTCGAATTGGGTTGTAATATCTTTTCGTTATAACCCAATAAAAAGTATCCGTTTTTTGTGACTTCGAGCTCACGCCCCTCCAGAACAGCATTTTTGTTAAATGAAGTATATAGAAAGATGGTGTCAAATTTTTCGTTATTTGTAAGACTGACAATAAAATTATTTTTTACATAAGACCGGGTCTCCCCTATGGCATACTCCAATTTGGGGTCATAAAGCACTTTAAATCTCGGTTTCCCTTTAATATGTCTTACATGGCGTGCTATTTCAGGTGGTGCATGATAGTTACCATTTTCAGTGTAATACCTTGGCATAAAATCATGCAATTCAAATGTATTTTCACCATCAGAAAATCTGGTAATCAGGATAGCCGTACTTTTCTTATATCTCTGGCTTACAGCGTACTCCTCAGACACAAGAATTTCAAAACTTCCACCAATTTTTTCATCAAGTATCTTTGCAAAAACCGATGAGGAATCAAACTCAGGTAAACAACACCATTCCAGGGAACCAGTTTTGGAAATTAATGCTGCACTCCTGCAATTTCCGATAATACCATAATTTAAATTATCCATAATTGAATTATCCGCTAAAAGTTGCTTATTAATTGTTATTGCACTGCAATTTGTCGAAATTTAGAAAAATAAAAATCAATACTCCTTAATTTTAGATAATACGTGAGCAAAACTATCATAATCTCAAATAGACTGCCTGTTCAATTGGAAATTGGCAATGGAAGCATTAATGCAATACCAAGTGTGGGGGGCTTGGCCACCGGAATGAAATCTGTGCATTCGGGGGGAGATAGCCTTTGGATTGGATGGAGTGGCCTTACCGATGAAGAAATTCCAAAAGAACTGACCGATAAAATAGATAAAGCACTTGCAGAACATGGTTCTTCCAAGGTTAGCCTCAATGAGGAAGAGGTTAACGGATTTTATTTTGGATTTAGTAATCGAACGATCTGGCCATTATTTCATTATTTTTTAGAATATGCGGAATTTGAACTGGATAGCTGGTTGACCTATAAGTCGGTTAATCAAAAATTTGCCGATGCCATTTTGGAAAAGGCGGGTGAAGATGATACAATATGGATACATGATTACCAGTTGATGCTGGTACCAAAAATGGTTAGAGAAAAGCGCCCCAATTTGTCAATTGGATTCTTCCTGCATATCCCCTTTCCTTCATACGAGATTTTCCGGACCTTACCTTGGCGTGAAGAGGTTCTGGAAGGTTTGCTAGGTTCAGATTTAATAGGTTTCCACACTTATGATTATGAACGTCACTTTTTAAGTTCCGTGAGAAGGTTATTGGGTGCTGAAGTTAGTTTTAATGATATTTTTGTGGATAACCGGCTTGTTAAGGTCGATTCTTTTCCCATGGGAATCGACTATGAAAAATTTAGTGAGGCTGCTAAAACACATCAGCAGAATAGTGAAAATCAGCAATCTGATTTACAAAGAAGGCTCGATCTTCATAAAAAATCAAGTCCCGATGCGAAGTTAATTTTATCTATTGATCGTCTGGATTACAGCAAAGGTATAGCCAAACGTCTGCATGCATTTAAATACTTTCTTGATAAATACCCTGAATACAAAGAAAAAATCAGGCTTATAATTTTAGCCGTTCCTTCGCGTTCCAACGTACCTCAATATAAACTTTTGAAAAAGGAGATTGATGAACTTGTAGGACGTATTAATGGAGAATTATCAACAGTTAGCTGGACCCCTATCTGGTATTTTTACAGATCACTTCCTTTTGAAAACTTGATTGATTTATATACCTCAAGTGATATTGCCTGGTTGACACCTATCCGGGATGGAATGAATTTGGTTGCCAAAGAATATATTGCAACAAGAACAGATAAAAGCGGGGTTCTTATTTTAAGTGAAATGGCAGGTTCTGCCAATGAAATGAATGAAGCTTTACTTATTAATCCAAATAATTTTGAACAGATTGCCGCTGCCTTATTCATGGCTATAAATATGCCTGTATTAGAACAACAAAGAAGAAATACGATACTTCAAAAGCGGCTTGAGCGCTATAATGTGGAAAAATGGGCAAATGATTTTATGAATTCACTGCAGGCCCAAAAAGACCGGGATACGGCCAATGTTTCAAAACGTCTTACTGATACCATTTTAAAAGGTGTGCTTCAAGATTACCACCACGCTAAAAAGAAGCTCTTTTTTATTGACTATGATGGTACGCTAGCCGGTTTTAAAATTGATCCACAAAAAGCAAGTCCCGATAAAGAGTTATATAATTTGCTAGACGAACTAAGCAAAAAGGAAGGCAACGATATCTATTTGATAAGCGGGCGAGATAAAGAAACTTTTACGCGTTGGTTTTTGCCCAAAAAATATAACATGATAGTAGAACATGGAGTTTGGATTTCAGAACAAGGTGAAGAATTTAGAATGCTGGAAAATGTTAAAAAAGACTGGATGGAAAAAATATATCCGGTATTGGAATCATTTGTAGACAGAACCCCTGGTTCCTTTATAGAAGAAAAGAATTATTCCCTGGCCTGGCATTATAGAAATACAGATCCCGACTTTGGAGTTAACAGGGCTAATGAATTGAATACCGTGCTTACAAGTCTTATTGGTAATGATGATATAAGCGTTTTAAATGGTAACAAAGTAATGGAAATTAAAAGTAGTAATGTTAACAAAGGCAGAGCAGCAATGCGAGTGCTGGGGCAGAAGGATTATGACTTCATTTTTGCCATTGGAGATGATTGGACAGATGAATTTATGTTTCAGGAACTTCCTAAAGAAGCCGTGACAGTTAAAGTAGGGATGCAAAATACCCAGGCTAAATATTATATTGAAAGTGTTTCCGGAGTACGCGGTATGCTGAAAAAATTTCTCTAGCAGTTATCATACTTTTATATCTAAAATTACTTAGCAAGTAGTATTTAAACCCAACATATTAGAAAAATAATACTATGATAATACTGACTTCTATTTCTACTCCCATGCCTCGTGTAGTTTTAGAACAAAAGTGAAGTGTATCCTTTATAGGTGAATCTCAGTTACAGGTTCACAAAGGAAAAATATAGACCAAGTTCAGAATCCTAGTTGTATTTTTGTTGAATTAATTGGAAACTAATCCCTCATAAATTTTATAGTCTATGAAAAAATATTCTACTCTATTACTAATACTATTGTCAACAATCACTTATTCTCAAAGTGATTCCCGTTTATATGACATTATTAATAATGTTTCATCCAAGCGTATAAAAAATGATGTTACATCGCTAACGAACTTTGGCACTAGACATACCCTAAGTGATACAATCTCAGCGACGAGGGGGATTGGCGCAGCAAGACGCTGGATAAAAAGTGAGTTTGAAAAAATCTCTGATGGTTGTAATAATTGTCTGGAAGTGTTTTACCAAAAAGATTTAGTAAAAGAAGGTGAGAATGAACGTATTGTCCACGACGTTTGGGTGGTAAATGTTGTGGCAATCCAACGCGGAAGTAAGTACCCTAATAAGTTTGTTATTATGAGTGGGGATATTGATTCCAGGGTTAGTGATCCTACCAATTTCACCTCAGATTCCCCCGGAGCAAATGACAATGCCAGCGGTATGGCCGGTACCATTGAAGCAGCCAGAGTACTAAGCAAATACAACTTTGAAAGTAGTATTATTTATGTAGGATTATCGGGTGAAGAGCAAGGACTTTTCGGAGGAAAAGGTCTTGCTGCTTATGCCAAACAAAAAGGATGGGAAATATTGGGAATATTGAACAATGATATGATTGGAAATATAAGTGGTGTAGATGGGGTAGTGAGCAATCGTGATTTTAGAATTTTTTCAGAACCCGTACCTCCCACAGAAACAGAGCAACAGCGTAAAGCAAGAAGATTCTATGGTGGAGAAGTAGATGGAATTTCCCGGCAATTAGCAAGATATGTTTATAAAACAACTAAAATGTATATGCCGGAAATGAATCCTATACTAATTTACAGACTGGATCGTTTTGGTAGAGGAGGACACCACAGACCATTTAATGATGCTGGTTTTGCAGGTATCCGGATAATGGAAGCCCATGAAAATTATACCCAGCAACATCAGGATATCAGAATGGAAAATGGAATAGCCTACGGCGATGTATTGGAACATGTAAATTTTGAGTATGCGAAAAAACTTACGGCCGTTAACGCCATAAGTTTAGCATCAATTGCCTCAGCACCCCCTGCTCCGGAGGAAGTGCAAATAGGAGGTATAGTACAAGCTTCGGTAAAATTAAAATGGAGCAAGTCTGAAGGAGCTACCGGATACAAAATTTACTGGCGTGATACCACATCACCTACATGGGACCACAGTCGCTATGTTGGAGATATGAATTCCTTCACTTTAGACGGAATAGTCATTGATAATTCCTTTTTTGGTGTTGCCGCTGTTGGAGCAAATGGACATGAAAGTATAATTGTATTTCCAAATCGAGTTTTTAGAGAATAACAAAAACATCATGAATAGAAGAAACCTTCCCCGAGTCTTTGTCTTCATCATTTTGCTTACACCTTTCTTGAATTCCTGTGAATCAGGGAAAGAAACAGACAAGGAAGTTATAAACAGGCTTTTTTTGCCCGATTTAAACCTGCTCTATGAAGATTATGAGCAACTAGATAGCACTGGGGCGTACAATACTTTTGCATATAAATTGGTAAATGCCAATAGAGATCTGAAGTCTTCAGAATTATACGTAGAAGCGGCATCGTTATATGCTCAGGCCGGGCAATCAGATTCTGTAGCTATTTTATTGCATAAAGCTATAGATAATGGCATGGCCAACCCAAAAATAATCTCCAAGCTGCGAGGTGTAAAAATTTATAAGGACAAACCTCTATGGCAAGACCTTCAAATAAGATTAGACTCCATACAACTGCAACTTCAGGATGTTTCTCACTACAGCATGGAAGTAGGTTCAATGACTCTTTTTTGGAATTATTTTGAAAGAGCTACGAAGGATACTGCCAACGCTAAAGATATTTTTAAAGAATTTATCTTTAAAGGACCAAGAGAGTTACGTGATTTTTATGTAGTTAGATACATAAATTTGAACAATATGTATGGGCAAATGATTAATGCCTCACCCGATTACTTCCAATACTTAAAAAATCAGTTTAATGCGGATAGCATAAACAC
>NZ_JBATGR010000206.1:0-2948 GCF_049665975.1 Eudoraea sp. | reverse complement strand
GGATATACCAAAATGTCATAAGTTAAACCAAATTGGGCCAAAAGCCCTATACCATTCTGAAAATCTTTTCTAAGCATAAACTCAGGATCCGGTTCTTCCTGTACAATATGTCTTACTCCTTTAAGCTTTTTATCTTGTGAGAAATGCGCTAACTTCTTATCTACATCATCCGCCCTAAGATCTACCCATCCAACTGCCCCTTTAATAAATTCATTTTCACCTGCCAGTTGAAGGAGGAATTCTGTTTCCTCTTCTGACTGATCTGCTTGCACTGCAACACAGCCATCCACCATATTACTTTTAAGTATCGGTCCCAGATTGGAGGGAAGAAAATCTTGCTGAAGGACTTTCATGGAATCATCAATCCAACCATATTTCACAGGGTCATATTTCCAAAAATGCTGATGGCTGTCAATTACCATTTGATTCAGTTTTGAAGAGAATGAAGATCATCATAAGGCCTAACCATTTAGTTTAATAAAACCTCCATCAATAGGAAAATCTGTACCTGTAATAAAGGAAGCTTCATCAGAACATAAATATACAGCCAAATTGGCTATTTCTTCCGGCTTGCCCATTCTCCCTATTGGCTGTGTTTCGGACAATCTTTTAAACATTTCCTTTTCCATACACGGATAATTTTGCTTCAGGTATCCATCAACAAAAGGGGTGTGCACCCTTGCCGGTGAAATGCTGTTGCAACGTATGCCATAGGACAAGTAATCCTTTGCCACGGAATAAGTCATAGTAAGTACGGCACCTTTGGTCATAGAATAGGCAAACCTTTCTGATATTCCCACAGTGGCAGCTACAGAGGCCATATTTATGATTACTCCTCCCCTCTCCTTCATGTTTTTTATACAGGCGTAAATACAATTATAGACCCCTTTAATATTTACCTGATAAACCCGGTCGATATCCGCTTCTGTAGTCAATTCAACATTGCCAATATGGGCAATACCCGCGTTATTAATAAGGATGTCTATTCCCGTCTCTGCTATTATAGCTTCAACCGTTTTAATAACATCTTTTTGGTTGGAAACATCACACGCATGTGCCTGGGCGTCACCTCCTGTAGCCTTTATTTCAGCTGCTGTTTCTTTTGCCGGTTTTGCGTTTACTTCCAGAATATGTACCTCAGCCCCCTGCTCGGCCAATGCCATGGCAATTGCCCTTCCAATACCACTACCCCCGCCGGTAACAATGGCTTTTTTAGTTTTTAAATCAAATTTCACATCGTTTCATTTAAATTTCCTTATTCTTTGTATGCGGTAGTTTAAATCTAATCATATTTTTCCATTTCCTCAACAGGATCTGATTTCGTTGCAGATGAATCCCGGATAAGGTTTTTGAGCAGCTTGATTTTTCTTATTAACTTACCTCTTCAAATTCCATTAAACAGAAGTATTGTATACCATAGTAGATATAGAAACTACCGGAAACGGTATTAAGGGTAATAAAATAACCGAGATAGCCATCTTTAAGTTTGATGGACAAAAGGTGGTAGATGAATTCACCTCCCTGGTAAATCCTGAATGTGAAATTCCTTATTTTATCACCGGACTAACAGGAATTGATAACCATATGGTGCGCAATGCGCCAACACTCGTGGAAATTGCACCACAGATTCTGGAAATAACACAGGACACTATTTTTGTGGCGCACAGTGTTAATTTCGATTACAACGTAATTAAAGAAGAGTTCAGGACTGTTGGTATTTCCTTCGTCAGAAAAAAGCTCTGTACTGTACGTTTGTCCAGAAGGCTGATTCCGGGATATTCTTCATATAGTCTTGGCAAACTTTGTTCTTCATTGAATATACCAATTACGGACAGGCACAGGGCAAGAGGTGATGCGTATGCAACTGTACATTTGTTTAGAAAACTTCTGGAAACAGAAAACTCTGAGACTGTTTTTACTTCATTCTTAAATGCACGTTCCCAGGAAGCAACGCTGCCGCCTTCGCTTCAGCGGGAGGTCTATGAAAGCTTACCTTCAAAACCCGGAGTATACTATTTTAAAAACAGCAAAGGGGAGATCATTTATGTTGGTAAAGCTAAAAACATAAAGAAAAGGGTCCTAAGCCACTTTTACGATAAGTCTACTAAAGAAGTACAAATGTGCAGAGAAACTTCAAATATAGATTTTGAGCTTTCAGGTAATGAGTTGCTGGCGCTTTTAATGGAATCTGCCGCCATAAAACATCATTATCCCTTATTCAACAGGGCACAAAAAAGAAATGTGGTTCCGTATGGGGTATTCTCCTATGAAGACCGGCAAGGGATAATGCACCTTGCATTTAACAAATTAAGCCAGGTCCCGAGATCCTTAATTACTTTTTACAACACCACAGATTGCCGCCTTTTTATTGAGCAAATGTGTATCGACTATAATTTATGCCCCAAATATTGTCATTTACAGGAAAATGTAGATTCATGTTCACATTTCAGGGTAGCTAACTGCAAAGGCATCTGCCGGGGTAAAGAATCTGCAGCCGCTTATAATAAAAGGGTGCAGGCCGCAATTGAAAATATATTGTCGGCTAAACAGACTTATATCATAAAAGACAAGGGAAGAACCATTGATGAAGATGCAGTGGTGATTGTACAGGAGGCCGTTTATTCTGGTTACGGCTTTGTTCCAAAAAGTGTTTCAATAAACTCCATAGAAGATATAATGGCTTTTCTTATCCCTCAAAAAGACAATCTGGAAATAACCCGGCTTATTCAAACGTACAGGGTGAAAAACCCGAACTCTATACTTGATTTTTCTTCAGGTATCCTCAAATCTGTGCAAAAAGTGTGAGGAGCGACTTCAGTAGGAAGCAGCTGTGGTAGTGAATCTATTTATATTTATCCATTTCATTGTACATCCGGACTATAAAAAGCAACCAAATCACAAAGATGATAGCAACAACAATGGAGTAAATTAAGATAAAATCCATTATT
>NZ_JBATGR010000205.1:0-2187 GCF_049665975.1 Eudoraea sp. | reverse complement strand
CATTACCAGAGTAAAGAATTTAAGTTTTTTTAAGCTGCTCATAATATCAATTGTTTTATTAATTAAAAAATCAAATTAAACGGGTTCTAAGTACCTGATTCATTTAAATATAACAAAATTTGCCCGAATCAACTAACTAACCCCAAATTTATACAGCTTGTTACAAAGGGAAGTTGCCCGGCCAATGACTTTCATATATATTATGCTGCTTACAAGGTTTCGGGAAGTCTAAATTAAAGAGGTTGATAGATTCTTTAAATAAATGACATCTTATAAAAGAGTTTCCTAAAACGTTAATGAAACCACTTGCGGTTCGCGAAGTCCTATTTATTAAAATAGAGTAGGGCGGGTAGTACACTTATTAAGTAATGGCACTGCTATAAACGTAAAATGTTGTCCTGACTTTATGAAAATCTAAAAGAATTCGAAGTTAATTCTGTACTAAAGTATATATTTATACAATATTGGTAAGTGGAATGTCTTATGATAATCATGTTTTATTCTTGACAGGAATATTAAGATTGTAGTTATGATTAAGGTGTGTTTTTTATTATTTGTTCTATTATTGGTAAAAATTTATTTATTAAAATTCTAAACAATCTGTTGTATTTATGCATGCGTACTTATTCCCTGGTCAAGGCACTCAATTTCCGGGTATGGGAAAAGAGTTATTTGAAAAATCTCAATTGGCTCAGGAATATTTTAAAAGAGGCAATGATATATTAGGATATTCAATTACTGATGTAATGTTTAAAGGATCTGCTAAAGATTTGAAACAAACAAAGTTTGCTCAACCGGCAATTTTTTTACATTCATATATTCTGGCAAAAACCCTTGGTAATGTTTTTAATCCTGATATGGTTGCCGGACACTCTTTGGGAGAGATATCAGCTTTGGCCGCTATTGGGTCTTTAGATTTTGAATCGGCTCTGAAACTTATAGCTAGACGTGCTTCAGCTATGCAAAAAGTTTGTGAAGTTGAAAATACAGGTATGGCTGTTGTGGTTGGATTATATGATGTTATTGTTAAGGATATTTGTAAGCACGTAGACGGAGTAGTTGTACCTTCCAATTATAATGCGCTGCATCAAGTTGTTATTTCAGGTGAAATGAAGGCCCTAGAAGAAGCTTGTGATAAATTAAGGCCAGGTGCTAAGAGAGTGGTAAAATTACCTGTGAGTGGCGCATTTCATTCCCCATTTATGGAGCCAATAGTTGAAGAGTTTAGTGTAGCAATAGAGGAAACAGAATTCAAAAAGCCTATTTGTCCTATTTATCAGAATACGTCAGGTCGCCCAAGTGAAAATATAGAATTAATCAAGAAAAGTTTAATTGATCAATTGACCCATCCGGTAAAGTGGAGGCATACAATTCTACATATGATAGAAGATGGAGCAACTGAATTTACAGAAATTGGTCCTGGAAATTTTTTAAGGGGACTCGTTCGTCAAATCAATAAAAATATGATTACTCACGGAATTACTTAAACGGTCAAAACACTTTTCAAACTACATTTATAATTATAAAAACAATTAGAAAGCCTGAAATCAGTACTCCTTTCTGGTGAAGTAGGCATTTTAACGAAAAAAAATAGGTTTGTTGATTATGGTAAGGTAGTTGGTTTTAGATGACTTTATACTGTTTTTTATGGAATCCATAGCATTTCTATTTAGAGGTAAAGAGTTTGGTTCAATGCTTTTCGCGTTAATTCTTTGTTGCACTTTCCAAACTATCAGAGCCCAGGCCTTTGAACCCGGATACATAGTTCTCAATAGTAATGATACACTTTACGGATCCGTTAAAAACCGGAATCATGGGACACTTTTTGAAAAGATTAGGTTCAAGAATGAACGCGGTAAGGTTCGGCGCTATAGTGCAGAGAATCTTTTGGGCTATAAGGCAGGAATACATACCTATGAATCTATTTGGTATGCTGAGGAAAGCAGGTTTTTCAGGTTTGATTATTATACCCGACGCGGATATGGCAAAAAAACCTTTTTAAAGGTATTGGCCAAGGGACGTTTAAGTTGCTATGCCAGGGAATATATACATGACGACAGTGATTTCCTTGATCAATTTGAACTATTTCTACAGGACGGCGATACCACTATGGAAAGGGCCACCCAAGGCATCTTTGGTCTTAAGAAGAAACGTTTGACAAGCTATTTTTGGGATTGCCCGGCCTTG
>NZ_JBATGR010000204.1:0-4020 GCF_049665975.1 Eudoraea sp. | reverse complement strand
ATTTTTATATGTGACCTTAAATCATGCTTCTGTATTCAATAAGGTTGATTCGTTTTGGTAGAAATCGTGAGAATGGATACATATACTAAGCAACATTCATTTTACGTAAATATGAACTAAAAAGAGGAGAAAATAAGCATGGTCGTAAACGTGGTTGTAAACATTAGGCACAAAAAAAAGGAGCTACATTTTTGTAGTTCTTTGACAGTCCATGTGGTCCCACCCCTCCTTCATTCCATTTCGGATGGACACGCCAACCCTTCGTTTTACTTCGGAGGACAGGCCCGCCAAAGGAGGGCTGGGTTAGATCGCTCCGCTCTTGGACCAGAGAAGTCCCGCTGTTGCAAACCTGCCGGCCGCAGGCGGGTAGAAAACTACACTTTGCCTTCGTTTTACTCCGGAGGACAGGCCCACCAAAGGAGGGCTGGGTTAGATCGCTCCGCTCTTGAACCGGACAGAGCATTAATCAAGTGCCCGGTAGACATTTTTGATTATAGGGCCAGGATTTATCTCTTATATAACTATTTGTCAACTTGCCAACTTAATAGGTATCCGAATTTTAAGCCTTTGTACTTTTTTAGAACCTCGACAAAAATATTTTCCTGATATAAGCTTTAATAACAACTAAAAAATCTTGTCGTTTTTCGCATCTTTTTCATAGTAATGACAACTTTAATCCCAAAAAACTTTACTGCCTTACAAGCTTTTTCGTTCTATTATCTTCAATTTCAAAGTATCAAAGAGTATTTCACTTGCCTCGTAGGTCATTTCACCTCCTAATTATGACGATTCAGTAAAATTGAATTCATTTACAACCCAACTCCTGCCTACATTTGTGGTATGAATAACAATATCGAATTAACAATTAAAATTTAAAAATATAGATCATGAGAAAAGCAACTTTAATAGTAGGAATAGTAAGCACGACGCTCTTACTGGCCTTTAATGGAACAAGTCTTTACTCTAATGACTTGGAAGCCAACGATAAGAATAAAATGTTTACAAACGCTTTTGATACCTATTCTAATAATCCATCTTTAATTTCAAATACTGATTTCTGTTGGCTTGATGACATCGTTTACATTGAAGAAAATGATCAAATGGTTTTGGGCTTTGACACCTCATTGTATTTACCTCTTGGGTTCAATGCCTATAAAGGAATGTCTTTTGATATCAGTGAAATAGATTATGTTGAAATAGAAGGAGAAATTGACTTAGGATTCGACACTAAAGATTACCTGCCACTTGGTTTTAATCCTTATGCCGAAGCAGGATTGAAATTAGCAGACATTGAATATCTGGAAATGAATGAAGATATTGATTTGGGGTTTGATACAAAACAATATCTGCCAGAAGATTTTAATCCCTATGCAGTAGGAGAGCTCAATTTAGATGAGATCATTTACATTGAAGAAGAAGAAGAGGCGATTGAGCTAGGGTTTGACCCCAGCATGTATCTTCCTCAGGATTTTAATGCCCTGAGTTTATAAAACATTGACTTGAGTTTGTTGTTGCTCCCTAAGCCCTGTCTTTGCAAGATAGGGCTTGGTTTTAGGGCGATAGTCTAAAATCAATTGGCCAAAGAAATTCGTGTAAATTTGTAAAACAAGTGCCATTCCTTATCAATACGTAGTAACATGTTAAGACAAATAAAAGTAAAACGATCCCAATTAGTAAAGGTGTCTTTAGTTTTTGCCGTATTGGTTTCGCTACCCAAGACCATATATATCTACAGCAAATTCCACGAAGGTGATATGGATTTTTCTATAGATTGGGTGGTTGATTTTTTTATAAAATTTGTTTTTTTCTTTTTGTTTTCATGGCTCATTTTGCAACTAAATTCTAACTGGGGGTATTTTTTCACAAAATATAAAAAAGCAACAAGGGTAATTGCCGTGGTTATTTTAAATCTCGTCATCCTTTTAATTGGAACGCCAATACTTGATTTTATTTTTACCTTTATTATTGGCCACCCATTGCCTGAGGTGGAAAAAGGTTTCTTATTGGTTGAGCTCACTGTGCTGGTAATAATCCTGCTTTTCGTAGCCAGAATACTCAGACTTCAGATGGTATCACAACTAAGTTTAATTGAAAATGAACGGCTAAAACAGCAAAATCTCCAAACTGAATTAACCGCCTTAAAAAATCAAATAGACCCTCATTTCCTTTTCAACTCCTTAAATTCACTAAGCTGTTTAATCAGGGATAATGACAAAGCAACCCAATTTGTAAAAAAGCTGTCGTTCATGTACCGTTATATTTTACAGAGCGGAGACAGGGACATGGTATCCTTAAAAGAAGAACTTAAATTCTTGGATAGTTATTGCTATTTAACAAAAACCCGATATAGAGATCGATTTACTATTGATATTAAAATTGATGAAAAATACCTTGAAAAAGAAATCCCGCCATTGGCACTGCAATTACTTGTTGAGAATGCAGTAAAGCATAATGAGATATCCGAAATCAATCCATTGACTGTGAAAATATTTTACAAGGATGGGTTTATCTTTGTTGAAAACAAGATACAACCCAGAACCGTAATGTCTGAAGGCACCGGACATGGGCTGGTAAACCTGGACAAAAGATATTTTTTAATTGAAAAGCAAAATATTGTAATTGCGAAAGACAATAATACATTCAGTGTTAAGCTGCCTTTAAAATCAGGAGAATGAAAGTAGTTATTGTTGAAGACGAGCTAGCGGCAAGTGAAAATCTGACCTATTTACTTAAGAAACTGAATCCCAATATTGAGATCCTTGCCGTTTTAGATTCTGTAAGATCCTCAGTTGAATACTTTTCTGCACCTAACGATGCTGAATTAGTGTTTATGGACATTCATTTGGCCGATGGGCTTTCTTTTGAAATATTCGATAAAGTTAAAATAACAAAACCGGTAATTTTCACCACAGCCTATGATCAGTATGCACTAAAAGCTTTTAAGGTAAATAGTATTGATTATTTATTAAAGCCCGTTGATGAAGATGAACTGGGAAAAGCGCTGACTCAATTTGAAGTTCAATCGCAGACAGATGCCTCCTCTAATATTCAGATGGAAGGGCTGTTAAATCTTATCAAAGCCAATAATAAAACATACAAAACAACGTATTTGGTGAGTTACAGAGACCAATTGATCCCAATTAAAACCTCAAGTATTGCGTATCTATATATAGACTCCGGTATCGTTAAGGGGATTACCAAAGACAATAAAAGTTATACCCTTGATAAAAAATTAGAAGATATAGAAAATGAACTAGACCCATCATGCTTTTACAGGGTCAACAGACAACTCATAGTTCATAAAGATGCTATTGCAAATATCAAATATTATTTCAACGGAAAGCTGATCCTAAATGTATTGCCTGTTTTTAAAGAACAAATTGTGGTTAGCAAAGCTAAATCTAAAGCGTTTAAAGAATGGATCAATTCTTAATCTAGTTAGTTGATTAGGATGCAGAAATGCAAAAACCCGCACCATCTTCTAGTGCAGGTATATGCTGTTTAAGTTTGTGGCCCTAACCTGACCCCTGAAGCCTGGGCAATCAATGAAAAAGGTGAAAAAGTGCAAGCTGCATCGTGGTTTATGGGGGTTTGTCCTACCGAACCCGGTTTCCGTCAGTATCGTTTTGGCCAGCTACGGGATTTACTTTTGGAGTATGACCTGGATGGTATTTGGATGGACTATGTGCATTGGCATGCACAGTTTGAAGAACCTGAGCCCATCTTGCCCGAAACGTGTTTTTGTGATCATTGTCTTGATAATTTCTCAAAAGATTCAGGAATCGAAATACCGGACGGAATTACCTCAAAGAAGGCACTATGGATACTGAACAACCATGATGAATCATGGCGTAATTGGCGATGCGAGGTGATTTATGATTGGACCTATGAAATAAAAAGGATTATCAAGGAAATCAAACCAGAGGCGCTCCTTGGACTTTATCATTGTCCATGGGACGATCAGGAATTTAATAGTGCCAGGCGTCGCATACTGGGACTCGATTATAATCTATTAAAAGA
>NZ_JBATGR010000203.1:0-5649 GCF_049665975.1 Eudoraea sp. | reverse complement strand
TTCCATTCTTCAATAAAAGACTTAATTGTGGTCAAATCTTTATCTTTATCACCACTCAGTTCAAACGCTTTAAGTTTTTCCAGGCAGGCAAATTTTTTGTCAAAATTCGCAGACTCTTCGCCATGAGCTTTATTTTTTATAGCGTGAAGCCTGTCAAAATAATGATTGCACGCATTTTTGAAATCATTCCAAATTTTATCAGAATATTTTCGGGGTACATGACCGATAGTTTTCCATTCCCTCTGAATTCTTTTCATTTCAGAAGTTGTTGTATCCCAGTCTTCGCTATCTTTTAAAGATTGCGCTAAGCTGAGAAGGTCTCTTTTTTTGTCGAGATTATCCTGCTGATCTTTTTTAAGTTTTTTATAATAGGCGTTTTTATTTCTGTTAAACCCCCGAACGGCTTCTTTAAAATCTGTCCAGGTTTGTTCATTTACATTCTGTGGTACTTTTCCGGCCTTAAAGAAAGCGTCTCGTTGTTCCTCGATATCTCTTATTTGTTGTTGCAAGTCTTTATGGTTGCTGGCAATATGAGAACCAATTTCAACAATCTTTTGAATAATGCTTTTTTTCTTTTCTAAGTTTTGCTCATATACTTTATCAAGATCTTTAAAATAATCCTGTCTTCTTTGGTGCATGACTTTAGTAGCATTACTAAAGCGCTCCCAAATTTCTTCTCGATGTTCTTTATCAACTGGCCCTATATCTTCTTTCCAAACCTTATGAAGCGTTTGCAATTCCCTAAATGCTTTATTGAGATCTTCTTCTTCTGCCAAGGCTTCAGCGCACTCAACTAATTTTAACTTTTCCTCTAAATTATGCTTAAAATCCAGGTCTCTTAATTCCCTGTTTAAATGCAGGAAGTCGTAAAAAATCTCAATATGGTGATGATATGTTCTCCATACATCATTGTAGTTATTTCTTGGGATTGGTCCTGCATTTCGCCATCTTTCCAGAATACCTTTGAAATTTCTATAGGTAGTGTTTATATCTTCTTCAACATTCACGAGCCCTTTAAGTTCAGCAATAATTTCCAGTCTGTTTGCAAGGTTTTCGTTTAGATTTTGCTCAAGGTTTTTATAATACGCATTTCTTTTATCACGGTATTCAGAATAGACCTCGTTGAATTGCCGTTTGGTAACTGAATTATATCTGAAGTCAATTTCGTTGCCACCCTTGGCTATGAAATCTTCTTTTTTGTGTTCTAAAAAATCAAGGAATTTTAAGTCAAATTCGTGTTTTATACCATCAACATGTTTTTTAATGGCCTGCACTTTCTCATTTCGAACCAACCTTTGTAATTCCCCTACCAGATTTTCCATAGACATGGCGTGATAGTCCAGGATTGGAATATGATGCCTCTGATGATTGTCTTTGTCCTCTGCGTCTTCCGCGTTAGATTCATTTATTTCTTCATGGACATCCTCTTTAACAGCTTCTGTCTTATCGGTCGCTATTACTTCCTGGGATTTATCTTCTGGTTCAGGGCTTTTCTCTGATTCCTTTTTAGATTCAGTAGTTTCTTTAGATTCAGTAGTTTCTGAATTAACTTCTCCCTCTACAGTATTCTGTAGTAAATGGTCTTTATTTTCCAACATTTTATTTAATGTTTCTGCGGATTTGTTAGTTCCTACTTTGTAAGATACTAACAGCATTAATAGCTACAAAGGTAATCAAACTACTTTTATACATCAATTAATACCTCAAGTGTTATAAGGTTTGCCTTATTTTAAAACTTAAGGTTCAGAATATTAGGAATTCCATATTTGCCAAGCTTTTTCGGCCTGTAACTCCAGCATCTTTCTGCCATTACATATAATAGCACCTTTACGTTCTCCAGATAATAGAAATGCAGTTTTTTCGGGGTTATAGATAAGATCAAAAAGTAAATGGCTTGAAGTTAGAAATTCATATGGAAGTTCTGGTTTGGCCTCGGTATCAGGAAAAGTACCCAATGGGGTACAATTAATAAGCACAGTGTGCGAACTAATAATTTTCTTATTTAGATCCGTATAGCCAATCTGATCGCCTATTGGGTTTCTTGAAACGTATTTAAACGAGATTCCTAATTCTTTTAAAACAAAGGCGACAGCTTTAGAGGCCCCGCCGGTGCCAAGAATCAAAGCTTTATTATGCGATTCTTTTAAAAATGGCTGGAAAGATTTTTTGAAACCGTAAACATCTGTATTATATCCTATGAGACTACCCTTTTTAAATTTTATGGTGTTTACAGCTCCTATGCGTTCTGCTTTTTTATTTAAACTATCCAAATAGGGAATTATCGCCTCTTTATAGGGGATTGTAACATTTAGTCCTTTCAGTGTGATATGCTTTTTTATAAGATCTGGAAATTCCTCTATTTTAGAGAGGTCAAAATTTTCATAGCTATGGTTCACCAGGTCCATTGAGGTGAACTTGTGATTAAAATATGTTTTAGAGAAAGAGTAGGATATATTCTTTCCAATTAGTCCAAAACTATGTATTTTTTGCTCTGTTTTTGCCATATTTTTCCAAACCTATTAATAGGCCAATTCCCAATAATATTAATATGATTGCCCACCAGGTTTCGCTAAAGTTAAAATCCGGAATATATCTTTCATAGTTCATTATTATCTTATCTCCATTTGAATCGATAGCTATTTTTCCGGCTTCATCTTTAACATAAACAGGGTTTTTCCAGGGCCATACCACACCCAGAGAACCGGTAATAAACCCTATTATAACTGCAGAAGTTATATATTTGTAATGCTTTAACACATATCCCAGGAGATGGGATAGCGTAACCAAACCTGTTGCAGATCCCATCGTAAATACGGCAAGAATTTTCAAAGTTCTTAACCGCATTTGGTTCTCTAAGAAGCTAAAATCACCTTTAATTATTTCAGCCATAGTGTCGTACAAGGAATTTACAGAATCTACCAATAGCAATACGTAATTACCCAATAGTATTAGGATAAATGATCCGGATAAGCCCGGTAGGGTCATCCCGGAAACGCTTATGATACCACAGAGAAAGATAAATAGCAAATTATCATTTTCCTTGGCGGGGCTTAAAAAACTAATTGAAATGCCCACTATAAATCCCAGCAGACCAGCCGTAATGGTTCCTCTATTCCAATGTTTAAAGTCGTTGGCAATGAAATATATGGAACCTATAATCATTCCAAAGAAAGTAGCCCAAACAAACAATTCTTGTCGTTCAAGAAAATAGTCAAGTATTTTGGAAACGCTAAAATAGCTAACTAGCATTCCAAATATCAGTAATGACAAAAATTGCCCGTTTACGTAACGGTAAAAACTTTTAAACCTGCCATTAAAAAGTAATTTAAAAGCTTTTAGATTGATTTTACGGAGTGAATAAATAAACTCTTCATAAAAGCCGGCGACAAATGCTACAATACCACCTGAGACACCGGGAACTTTATTTGCGGCACCCATTCCTAATCCCTTAATAATCAGAAATAATTTATCAAGAAAAGTTCTTGGCTTCTGCATTAGTGTTATTTTTTACTTTTTGTAGCTATTTTTTCAAGTATAAAAATTACGCAAAATCCAAGTAATGCTAATAGGAGGGCATAATGTAACTGATTATCACCTTCATATTGAAAAGGAGATATGTTAATTTCCTTTACAGGAATAACTTTGTCGCCAAAAGTCTTTGTCTCCAAAACTTTTTTCCATGGCCAGATTTTGTTTAATGAACCCAAAATAAAACCTGTTAAAAGTGCTAAAGTGGTGTTCTCATAATTTTTAAACATCCATTTTAAAAGCCTTGCAAAGCTTAAAAGGCCAAATATAGCCCCTATAGCAACAGTAGTAATAATTAAGACGTCTTTTTGGTGAACGGCATCTAAAATGGTTTTATAGGATCCGAGAAGTACCAAAATGAATGCTCCTGAAATTCCTGGTAAGATCATTGCACATACAGCCAGAGCACCAGATAGAAATAAAAAGGGCAGACTTCCGGTATTTTCTGAAGGCGGAAGGGTCGTAATATAATACGCCACAATGGTTCCCAAAACAAAGGCAGTTATGGTGCCTAGATTCCATTTCTTTATCGCCCGGGCAATAAAAAAAATGCTGGCAAATACAAGTCCGAAAAAGAAGGACCACAGCAATATGGGCTTGTTAACTAAGAGCCAGCTAATCATTCTGGCTAAAGAAAAGACGCTAATGAAAATACCTACAAAAAGGGCCAATAAAAAATTTCCATTAATAGCTGTCCAAAAGGATTTGAACCCCTCTTTTTGTAAAGTTTTAAACTTAGAAAAATTTATGCCATTTATAGAGGTAATAAGTTCTTCGTAAATCCCTGATATAAACGCTATTGTACCGCCAGATACTCCCGGCACCACATCTGCAGCACCCATGGCGACTCCTTTAAGCGAAATAATAATATAACTTAATAAATTGCGCTGACCCATTAAAAAAATAAAAAAACAAAAATAGTTCTTTTATTCGGAAGCCTTTTTAATATTGCTAATTATGTTTTGGGTCCAAATAGAGTTGTAATACTCAGGGAATGCTTCTTCAAAAATAGTAAGTTTAGAGATGTCTAATTTTAGTGCATTAATAAATCTAAATCTTGCTTGTTCAGAATCACTTAACATAAGATATAAGCCAGTCATTCTGTATTCTATTTCAGCTTCTTCAGGGTAGAATTGCAGCCCCTGGATTAAAATTTGAACAGCGGAATCGATATCACTATTCTTTGTAACAACTTCTGACCAGTTCAACCAGGTGTCTAACTCATAATTTCCAAGATCCACAGCTTGTTTATATGAAAAATCAGCTTCATCCAGGTTTTGAAGGATGTAATGAATTTTGGCGCATTTTTTCCAATATATGGCATTTTCACCATCAATATTAATTGCCTTATTTACATAGTACAAAGCCCTTTCATAATTTTTCTTACGAAAGTAAAAATCAGTAATTGCCAACCAGCCTTTATCGAGTAGTGGATCCTCATGTACAGTCTGGTAAAAATAGAATTTGGCGAGCTCGTCATTGTTTAGTTTTTCATGACATTTTCCAATCCTCAAGTAAGCATGGGAGGTAGGATCTTCTATTTTTATTGTTGTTTCGTAATTTTCAATCGCCTCGTTGTGCTTTCCCATTTTTTCCAGAACCTTTCCCTTTTCAAAATAGGCCCCTATAAATGAGTCGTCAGCAATTATTGCAAAATCAAATGCCGCTAATGCCTCAGGAAGCATTTCTTTAATGAAATATTGTTTTCCCAGTTGATGCCATGCCACCTGACAATATGGATTTCGTTCAAGAAAATCGTTCAAAAAAGTTATGGCACCTTCATAATCCTCCATGAATTCATAACAATAGACCACATTATAAAGGGAAGAATAATCCTGTTCATCGAATGAAACACATTTTATAAAATTATCTTTAGCCTTCTCAAAATTATCCATGAATAGATATTCCATACCTAACAATGAGTAAATGTCAAAACTATCTTCAGATAGGTCCAAAGCCTTTTTTAACATGTCTATTGCCGCTTCATGATTGTCTTTTTTTGAATAGATATTAGCACGCTGTATATAAATTTCCTCATTAGTGCTATCCATCAATTGAAGCTCATCTAGCAGCTTCTCAGCAACTTCCAGATTATTTTCAAATACCAGGACCTCTATATCC
>NZ_JBATGR010000202.1:0-2182 GCF_049665975.1 Eudoraea sp. | reverse complement strand
TTTAAAATCAGAATAAAGCCATGTATTGGACATTAGAACTAGCATCTTACTTAAGCGATGCGCCCTGGCCAGCTACTAAAGACGAATTAATAGATTATGCCATTAGAACTGGAGCTCCTTTGGAAGTAGTTGAAAATTTACAATCTATGGAGGAAGAAGGTGGTGAGATATACGAATCAATAGAAGAAATATGGCCGGATTATCCCACGGAAGAAGATTACCTCTGGAATGAGGATGAATATTAAAGAAGTTTCCTAAAACCTATTAAAAGTCTCATTTGAGGCTTTTTTTTTATGTAATTTTGACAGGTTTAAAGAAGTTTAAACAGAAATATAAAATCTGGAATACCTTTTGCTTTAAAAAGGGTATTACAATTCTATAGCATATTGCCCATTTTTAGGATTATTCAATTGCAATTTCAATTGCACTTTAAGTCCTGAAGAGTATGCTATCAAAACATGAATAATATATGAGTATTTTAAATTCAGTCATCAAGGCATTTGTAGGTGACAAAGCCAAGAAAGATGTTAAGGAACTACAACCTCTTTTAAAGGAGATCAAATCTTTTGAGGCAGCGATTGAAAGCCTGGACCACAATGCACTTAGGCTAAAAACAAAAAACTTCAAACAAACAATAAAGAAGGCATCTGAAGAACTTCAGAAGCAAATTGACATATTGAAAGAAGAAGTAAAAGCCTCTCTGGACATTGATAGAAATGAGGAAGTATATGCAGAAATTGATAAACTTGAAGACGAAGTCTACAAGATTACCGAGATCACTCTAAACAAGATTCTTCCTGAAGCCTTTGCCGTAATTAAAGAAACCGCAAAGCGATTTGTAAATAATGAGACTATTACGGTTGAAGCAACAGAATTTGACAGATTGTTGTCTGGCTCCAAAGAATACGTAAGCCTGGAAGGTGATAATGCCGTATGGAAAAACTCTTGGGATGCCGCTGGAAAAGAAGTCACCTGGGATATGGTACACTATGACGTGCAATTAATAGGTGGAATTGCTTTGCATCAGGGTAAAATTGCAGAAATGCAGACAGGTGAAGGTAAAACACTTGTTGCTACGCTGCCAATGTACCTGAATGCGTTAGCAGGAAAAGGGGCCCATTTGGTTACTGTAAATGATTATCTGGCTAAAAGAGATAGTGCGTGGATGGCACCAATATTTGAATTTCATGGGCTTTCCGTAGACTGCATAGACAAGCATCAGCCTAATTCAGAAGGGAGAAGAGCAGCTTACAATGCGGATATTACCTATGGAACCAACAACGAATTTGGATTCGATTACCTTAGAGATAACATGGCGCATACACCCGGCGACCTTGTGCAACGGCCACATCACTATGCCATTGTGGATGAGGTCGATTCCGTACTTGTAGATGATGCCCGTACTCCTTTAATCATCTCCGGACCTGTGCCGGAAGGAGATCGTCACGAATTTAATGAATTGAAGCCCAAAGTGTCCGACATTGTTCAGAAACAACGTCAGTACCTTACTGGGGTTCTGGCAGAAGCAAAAAAAGAAATCTCTGCCGGAAATACTAAAGAAGGTGGTTTTCTATTGCTTAGGGTCCACAGGGGCCTACCCAAGAATAAAGCCCTTATTAAGTTTCTGAGTGAAGAAGGCATAAAACAACTGCTTCAAAAAACTGAGAATTTTTATATGCAGGATAACAATCGGGAAATGCCTCAGGTAGATGCGGAACTGTTATTTGTTATCGATGAAAAGAACAACCAGATTGAACTTACAGATAAGGGCATAGAATATATTTCCGGAGATCATCAAAAAGACTTTTTTGTGATGCCCGATATTGGAAGTGAAATTGCAAAAATTGAAAACCAAAATCTGGAAATCGAAAAGGAGGCATCAGAAAAAGAGGCACTATTCAAGGATTTTGCAATAAAAAGCGAGCGCATCCACACTATGAGCCAGCTATTGAAGGCATATACGCTTTTCGAAAAAGATGTGGAGTATGTGGTTATTGAAAATAAGGTGATGATTGTAGACGAGCAGACCGGCCGTATTATGGACGGGCGCCGCTATTCAGACGGATTACACCAGGCCATTGAAGCGAAAGAGAATGTAAAAATCGAAGCAATGACACAGACTTTTGCTACGGTTACTCTACAGAATTATTTCAGAATGTACAAAAAGCTTTCAGGTATGACG
>NZ_JBATGR010000201.1:0-11134 GCF_049665975.1 Eudoraea sp. | reverse complement strand
GGAAGTAATGCTATTGTCCGCGGCGCTGCTGAAAGGAACGCAGTGAATGCACCAATACAGGGCAGCGCAGCCGACATTATAAAAATAGCAATGATCAATATCCACAGAAAGCTTAAAGAAGGTAATTTTAAAACCAAGATGCTTCTCCAGGTTCATGATGAACTGGTCTTTGACGTTTTTAAACCAGAACTTGAAGATCTCCAGGTTATGATCAGAACCGAAATGGAAAACGCCTACGAGCTCCTTGTACCCTTAGATGTAGAACTGGGTATCGGTGAAAATTGGCTTGAAGCCCACTAATTATGGGACCCAAATAACTGCATGATGGAAACAATTTTCCCTTTTACGGTAGCTTTGCTAGCTACCATGCTTCATGTAATTACAGGCCAGAACATTTGGCAACTGAGGAGCAGAGTTTATAAACCAAGTATTATAAAAAATAAAAACCCCTCGTAAAAAACGAAGGGTTTTTATTATATGTTGTATTTCTTATTACCTTTTTGTAAAGATCAAAACACCACCATCATTAAAATTAGCAAAATCTAATTCCGTGGCATTTATTCTCATGGTAGTTCCTGAAATCTCTACATTTACAGTAGTCTCAACCTGATCCTCATCTATATAGGTTAGTACTCCCCCTTCATATAAATAACTATCTACGCTAGTGTCTTTCTCCGTTGGACATGGAACATCGAGCCCACTGCCTCCAGGGTTTACATTTATCTCCAGGTAGTTTCCTGAGTTTTCAGTAATTACGCTTAGGTCTGCATTAAAAGTAATGGTCATAATAGAACAATTTATTGCCGATAAAAAGCTTAAAATATCCTGGGCGAATTCTTCATCATCACTTGCCGTACTTTCATCAATTTCTAATGCGGTTAGTTCCCATGACCCAAGAATATTATTATCCTGATTTAAATCATCTTTGTCTGATGAGCAGGAAAATAAAAGAGCCGTTGCAAGAAAAAGGGTTAATAGGTTACGTTTCATTTTTTTCGGTTTATATATGTTTTATCTGTTGAAAAACGTAAAAAATGGCCATATAGTATATTTAGGTGGTATGATAAGAGCACTATTATATGGTTAGTTTAACAGTCTTTATATATTATTTGTAAAATCTTGCTTAAAATATCAGATTTAAAAAGGCATAATTATTTTTAAAAATTAGAGAAATAACGGTTTGCATTTAAACTTAATAGTTGTACATTTGCAGCCCGTTAAACGGGATTGAAGTGTTTAATTTATAAAAAAATAAGTAGTGGATACATTGAGCTACAAGACCAAATCGGCTAATAAGAATACTGTTGAAAAGCAGTGGTTATTAGTTGATGCTGAAGGCCAAACATTGGGACGTCTTGCTTCTAAAGTGGCAAAAATTTTAAGAGGTAAATACAAACCAAGTTTTACCCCACACGTTGATTGCGGGGACAATGTTGTTATTGTGAACGCGGAGAAAATTCAACTTAGCGGCAATAAATGGGAAGACAAGACCTACACTAGGTATACGGGATATCCCGGAGGTCAAAGATCAACCACTGCTCGGGAACTCTTGGAGAAAAACCCTGCAAGCATCATTGAAAAAGCAGTGAAGGGTATGCTACCTAAAAATAAATTAGGAGCTGAACTGTATAGAAACTTAAGAGTTTATGCTGGTACTGATCACGATCAGGAAGCGCAAAAACCAGAGGCTATTAACTTAAATGACCTTACATAGATGGACATAATTCATAAAATAGGCAGAAGAAAAACTGCTGTTGCACGCGTTTATATTTCAGAAGGCAAAGGCAACATTACGGTAAATAAAAGGACATTAGAAGATTATTTCTCTACTGCTACTTTACAGTATAAAGTAAAACAACCTTTTGCTTTAACCAATACCGTGGACACTTATGATGTGAAAGTTAATGTTTACGGAGGTGGAATCACAGGACAGGCAGAAGCTGTACGCCTGGCTTTATCACGGGCCCTGTGTGAGATTGAGGCAGAAAACAGGGAATTCCTAAAACCTGAAGGATTGCTTACAAGAGACCCCAGAATGGTTGAACGTAAAAAGTTTGGTCAGAAAAAAGCAAGAAAGAAATTCCAATTCTCGAAACGATAAAAATATATAGTCCTGGAATGAATTCAGGATTTTTAACCCAAGTTCATTGAAAGTCTCTTATTTAAAGGGACAATTAAAAATCTAAACCTGTTAGTTACCCCTATTTAAGGGAACTATAAAAGCAGGAAAAGGTTAAATTTAGTTTAGCATCTAAATGTTGGAGGCTTTCCGTTAAGAAGGAATACCACTTCAACATTGCTAATTCAAAAGAACGTAAACTAAGTATTAAAATGGCTAAAAAAGCTGAAGTTAAAGAATTATTAGAAGCTGGTGTACACTTCGGACACCTTACAAGAAAATGGAATCCAAATATGGCTCCCTACATCTACATGGAGCGGAATGGAATTCACGTAATCAATTTATATAAAACGGTTGCTAAATTAGAAGAGGCTAATGAAGCCTTGTCAAAAATTGCGGCCTCTGGTAGAAAGATCTTATTTGTAGCTACTAAGAAACAGGCTAAGGATATTGTTGCTGAGAAAGTAGCCAACGTAAATATGCCATACATCACAGAAAGATGGCCAGGTGGTATGTTGACTAACTTTGTGACTATTAGAAAAGCCGTAAAGAAAATGGCTTCCATTGATAGGATGAAGAAAGATGGAACATTTATGACCCTTTCTAAAAAAGAACGTTTGCAAGTAGATCGTCTCCGTGCTAAGTTAGAAAAGAATCTTGGCTCTATATCCGATATGACACGTTTACCAGGCGCATTGTTTATTGTAGATACAATGCGTGAGCATATTGCCGTAAAAGAAGCTCAAAAATTGAATATCCCCATATTTGCTATGGTGGATACCAACTCAGATCCAAGACCAATTAATTATGTAATTCCTTCTAATGATGATGCGTCTAAATCTATCGATGTAATATTAACGGAAGTTACAAATGCAATTGCTGCTGGCCTTGAAGAACGTAAATCCGAAAAACAATCTGAAAAAGAAGGTGGCTCTGAAAAAACTACTGCAAAAGCCGAAGCAGAAGTTGTAGAAAAAGTTAAGAAAGAAAAAGTTGAAGCCGTAAAAGCACCCAAAGAAGAAAAAGCTGAAGCTGTTGTAGAGAAAGACACTCCTAAGGAAACAAAAGAAGAGGCTGTGCCGGTAACCGAGAAAAAGGAAAAAGCTGCTGTTAAAAAAACAACAAAAGTAGATTCTGACAATCTTACAAAGATTGAAGGCATAGGTCCAAAAGCTGCCGAAGCACTTACCAAAGCAGGTATTGACACCTATGCGAAATTAGCTAAAGCGAATGCAGGAAAAATTAAGGAAATCCTTACTGAAGCGAGTTCCAGAATGGCACATTTAGATCCGGATTCCTGGCCAAAACAAGCAAAAATGGCTGCTGATGGAAACTGGGATGAATTGAAAGATTGGCAGGATAAGGCCAAAGGTGGAGTAGAGTAATTATAGATTAATTAAATAATTGAGAACAGAACACGAACACTCGTGTTCAATAAAAAGAAAATATAATGGTAAAAATTACCGCCGCAGAAGTTAACAATTTAAGAAAGACCACAGGTGCAGGAATGATGGACTGCAAAAATGCATTGGTTGAAGCTGAAGGAGATTTTGAGAAAGCTATAGAAATCCTTCGAAAAAAAGGACAGAAAGTGGCTGCTAAGAGAGCAGACAGAGATTCTTCTGAAGGAGCTGCTATAGCTCAGGTTAATTCCGACAAAACTAAGGGAGTTATTATTTCACTTAATTGTGAAACCGATTTTGTTGCCAAGAATGATAGTTTTGTTGCTCTGGCTAATGAACTGGCTCAACTTGCACTTGATTTTGATAGTAAAGATGAATTCCTAAATGCTAATTACAATGGCATATCAGTACAGGAAAAATTAACTGAACAGACTGGTGTTATTGGTGAAAAAATTGAAATTGGTGGCTTTAGAAAACTAAATGCTCCTTTTGTTGGATCATATATTCATGCAGGTAACAAGATTGCAACATTGATTGGACTTTCGGGTGCGGTTGAAGGTGCTGCTGCTGCCGCTAAAGATGTAGCCATGCAGGCTGCCGCAATGAATCCTGTTGCGCTAGATGAATCTGCAGTAGATCAATCTGTTATTGACAAGGAAATAGAAATAGCCAAAGATCAATTGCGCCAGGAAGGAAAGCCTGAGGCCATGTTGGATAATATTGCAAAGGGAAAACTAAAACGTTTCTTTAAAGACAATACTCTGGTTAACCAGGATTTTATTAAAGATAATAAACAGAGTGTTTCTCAATACATCAAATCTGTCAATCCTGATTTGGAAATCACAGGTTTTGAAAGGGTAGCTTTAGGATAAAACACCCATTTAATGTTTAATAAAAAAACCACTTTTCTTTTTGAAAAGTGGTTTTTTGTTTGATCTATTTTACCCAATCCTGTTTTTCCAGTTCAAAAAGTTCATTTACCGAGATCTTAAATATCACAGAGAGCCTTAAAGAAAGAACAGTAGAAGGCACATATTTGCCAAGTTCCATAGCATTGATTGTCTGCCTGCTTACTTTTGCCTTCTCAGCGAGCTGAGCCTGGGTCATATTTTGAATTGCCCTTTGAACTTTAATACTGTTCTTCATAACTCACAGATTTTCTTAATCGCCAAATTTTGATATTAAATCTTATAATAAAGAAAAACAACATCGTATACATGTTGAATACCATAGCCCAATAAAAAGAGAAATCATAAAGTAAGAGGAATGCCAAAAGTAAGATCCCATAATTCAAATACATGGCCCATACCAAAGATTCCAGTCGAATTTTGGCAATTAATTCATCCTCGTCCTTTTCCTTGGAAAATGCCACCATAATGCCTCCCAGGATGACCAAAATACCCAGTATTTCATTTAAGATATTATTTTCGACCATGCCAATAAATCGATTGTTCCCAGAAAGGTCTTCAATAAATATTCCCAATACATTCGCATCAAAAAATGCAGGCTCCCAATCTGTAAAAAGTGTATATAACCCTAAAATCAATGAAGGAATAAGAATTATCAAACCTATCCTCTTAAATTTTGACGAAAGTAAATAATTTGTTTCCATGATTAAATTTTAAATCAAATGTAAAGTTTTCTTTACATTTAGACAAATTATTTTTACTTTTTATGCACATATGGGATTCGAATAGCCAGTTATTCAGGTAAAATTCACTAGCATATTTATTTTAATCGCTAGCCTTTGAGCCAGGCTCTCCTAATTTCCGATTGAGGTGTGTTTTCCAAATCATCCAAGGGTACAATGGTGGAAACCTTAACAGTTGGTGTCCCTACTTTGCCTTGGAGTACTAATTCTTCCTCGCCTCGCTGAACGACCATAGTAATTTTCCTATTGGATGTCCATCGAAAACTCTGTCCGATAATAGGTCGGATAGATTCTAATGAAATAGGCATGCCGTCTATGCTCATTATTGTATCTCCTCCCTGCGCCCCAAGATCTGTAAAGAAAGTATTTAGTTCTATATCACTTCTAATAAATATTGCATCATTATTCGTTTGATCAATATCTATAAATGGTATTTCTCCATCCAAAAAATAACCACTCCGCTCTTGTATATCTGTAATCCTCAATCCAACAGACGCCAAAATATCATCATAATTTAATGGTGTATTGCCTATTACATGAGTATCAAAAAATGATTTTATTTCAGGATAAGTCAGATCTACAATTTCTCCGATAATTTCATCGTCTTCAAATGGGGTGTCATTGTTATATTTCTTAGAAAGCTCCTTCATTAACCATAGTACTCCTTTTTCTCCATTACTCAAATCTCTAAGCATAATATCCAAACTCATATTTATTAAGGCTCCTTTTTCATATACATTGGCATAATTACCTTTATATGGATCTTCTAATACATTTCTGCTCATTGTCGTAAATGACATTGCATCGTCATATAACTTAGAATTATATATTTTATCTATGATTCGTTTATAAAAATCGGCCTCATCAATTAAACCCTGTTGAATCTGAAACAAGTTGGCGAAATATTCGGTAGTACCTTCATACATCCATAGGTGTTCAGACATTTTTGGATCGTTATAATCAAAATATTGAATTTCCTTTGAGTGCACATTCAAGGGTGTAACAATATGAAAAAATTCATGTGAAACAACATCTATCATTGCTTTTTCCAGAGTTTCCAAAGGCATTTGCTCCGGTAGTACCACAAGAGTGGAAGTATGATGTTCCAAAGCTCCGAAACCGGAAGCATCATTTTCGTCTAATGTAGACAGATACAATAATATATTATATTCCTTAGTTCCATCAATCTCGCCAAGAAATGCTTTTTGGGCCCTCATCATAAGTTCCATGCTTTCTTTTAGATCTGCCGCAGAATAAACATCATTAGGAGAATAAACACTTAAATTAACCGTAATATTATTGATGTCAAACGAAGCTAAGTTTGGTTTCGCATAAAGAATTGGATTATCTACCACTTCAAAATATCTTGAAGCAATAAAGGTATCGGTCGTAGTATTAATATCATCCTGCTTTTTAATTAATGATGTTGTGGGAACCAGGTTTGAAGGAGAAGAAACAATTATCTCATAGGGTATTTCCTTTAATCCCTCAAAATAACCTACAAAGCCATGAAGATTCAATACAAAATTTTTGTCCTTTAAAATATTAGTTCCCGAAGGAGAAAAAACAGGATCGCTTAATTCACCTTCATTATCATAAGTGTCTGTTGCGTAATAAGTTATCTTATCTAATTTTGTCGCATTGGAAATATTCCATTCATTGGTTCCGATAGAAGTAACCAAAAGTTCATTGCCCTGATAATCAATAGCCTTGAGGTCTTGTATATACTGGCCATAGTCATCCTCACTATAGGTCCCCGGAACCGTTTTTGGAATAAAAAAGGAAATTTTTTGTTTACTAAATGACCCTGGGTTGATTGTTACACTTACTCTGTCATTAGTGACATTTACCAAATCTATTGTTGTTACAACAACTGCTTTGTCTGCTGATAAAACAGATTTTGAAGTGCCACAGCCATATAGGAAAGCAAGGAAAACGTAAAGGAAAAATAATTTTTTCATTTATAATTGAGATAGAATAATTAAAAAACAAGATTATTGAAATTAATTTAGATCATACAGGTTATTAGGAAATAATTAAGATGAACATTAAACCTATTAACGAAGAGTTCTCATAAATATTTTTGACTATTTTTGTTTCCAAATCAGCTTAAGAGAATATGTTATACAAACGAATACTTCTTAAACTCAGTGGTGAAGCACTAATGGGCAGCAAGCAATATGGGATAGATGCGATGAGACTGGCAGCTTATGCAGAAGAGATTAAGGAAGTAGTAGAACTAGGTGTTGAAGTGGCAATTGTCATTGGAGGAGGAAATATCTTTAGAGGTCTGGCCGGGGCAAGTAATGGCATGGACAGGGTTCAGGCAGATCATATGGGTATGCTGGCAACAGTGATCAACGGTCTTGCGTTACAGAGTGCTTTGGAACTCAAAGGTGTACAAACAAGATTACAATCCGCTATAAAAATCAACGAAGTTGCGGAACCTTTTATCAGAAGAAGGGCAATGCGCCATTTGGAAAAAGGACGGGTAGTTATTTTTGGAGGGGGTACAGGAAATCCTTATTTTACTACAGATTCTGCCGCAGTTTTGCGAGCAATTGAGGTTGAAGCCGACGTTATTTTAAAGGGAACCAGAGTTGACGGTATTTATACCAGCGATCCTGAAAAAGATAAAACTGCTACCAAATTTGATACTATTAGTTTTAATGATGTACTTACCAAAGGTTTAAAAGTAATGGATACTACTGCTTTTACACTTAGTCAGGAAAACAATCTTCCAATTGTCGTTTTTGATATGAACAAAAAAGGGAATCTCACGAAAATAGTATCCGGTGAAAACATTGGAACGGTAGTAGATCTTTAGTTTGGTATAATTTGTGTAAATAAGTTATAAAAAAAATTATGGACGAAGATGTTAAATTTATTTTAGAGGCCACCAAAGATAGTATGGACGGAGCCATTTTACATTTGGAAAAGGCATTGGTTAAAATTAGAGCAGGGAGAGCCAATCCCTCGATGTTATCGTCGGTAATGGTGGAATATTATGGCTCGCAGACTCCTTTATCACAGGTGTCAAATGTAAATACGCCAGACGCCCGAACATTATCTGTTCAACCTTGGGAGAAAAATATGCTGTCGGAAATTGAAACCGCTATTACGAATGCCAACCTTGGTTTTAATCCTATGAATAATGGAGAGATGGTAATTATTAATGTTCCTCCCCTAACCGAGGAAAGGCGAATACAATTAGTAAAACAGGCAAAATCCGAAGCCGAAGAAGCTAAAATTAGTGTTCGTAGTGCAAGACAGGAAGCTAATAAAGAAATAAAAAACCTGGGGATATCTGAAGATCTTGAAAAAAACGCGGAAATTGATATTCAGGAAATGACCAACACTTACACAGAAAAAATAGACAGTATACTTCATATGAAGGAAGTAGAGATTATGAAAGTCTAATTTTTCATTTTATATAATGTATACTACACAATTACAAGTCATTAACCTTATTAAGGAAGTGTAGTCTAACCTCCAAAATAAATTGCAATAATCGCAACAATAACGATAATAGCACAAATGACTATTAATACCCGATATAGTATAATGGCAATTCTACTATAGTTTTTCTCATCCGGCATAACATCATTCCTTTTAACCAATTTTATTTAATTGGAGTTTCTTTATTGGCTTTTTTTACTTCTCCTCAATTTACATAAATTCTTAAGCAAATAGCACTTTGAGTTACATATGATTGTAATCGCTATTTTATAAAGCGTTTCTAGGTACAGTCCTCCTTGTTTTCTACCTTTGCCGCGATTAAAAATACAATAGTAAATAAAGATTGTCCATATTCATAATTCAATTGGGCATCAGTACCAGGCGTTCAAATGGAGCACATATAATTTACTTTATAGCTGTATTTAAAATCTGGATTCATAAATAACAGTATGGTTAGTAAGATTACAAGTGGATTTTGGTCAAAGGTTGGAAGAATTATTCTTAGAAATAGAATTCTTATCCTCTTTCTAATTGTTGCTGCTACCGTTTTCTTGGCGCTTCAATGGAAGAATATGAAATTTTCGACTTCTGAGGCTAATCTACTCCCCGATGATCACCCGCTGAATATTGCTTATGAAGATTTTCTAGAAAAATTTGGTGAAGAGGGGAATACTATTGCCTTCGCCATTAAAGACAGTTCACTATACGAAGTTGAAAATTTTAATCGGTGGAACAGATTAAATAAACAATTGGCTGCCTTTCCCGAGGTAGACTATGTTGTATCTATAGATAATCTTAAGGAACTTATACGGGACAAGGAAGAGCAACAATTTATTCTAAAGCCGTTAATTGAAAAGACTCCGCAGAATAATATTGAAGTGGACAGCCTAATTCAATATATGTTCAATAATTTACCTTTTTATGATAACCTGTTATATAATAAAGAAACGGGAACCATAAGAACACTTGTCTATATGGACAAGGATATTGTAAACACTCCTGTTCGGAAAGATTTTATTTTAAAAGACCTTCATACACTAATAAAAGATTTTGAAAAGGAAACCAAAATGGATGTTCGGGTATCGGGGATGCCCTATATACGAACAATGAACACCCAAAATATTATTGATGAAATAGGGATATTCATTGCAGCAGCTCTTATTGTTACCTCCTTAATTTTCTTTTTCTTTTTCCGCAGTGTACGAGCAACGCTAATTTCCATGTGTGTAGTGCTAATTGGAGTTATGTGGGCCTTTGGGATCTTAGGACTTCTTAAATATGAAATTACAGTTTTAACAGCACTGATTCCACCGCTTATCATCGTAATTGGGATACCTAATTGTATTTTTCTAATTAATAAATATCAACAGGAAGTTAAAAAACATGGAAATCAGGCTTTATCCTTAAAAAGGGTCATATCCAAAATAGGTAATGCAACTCTAATGACGAATGTCACCACGGCTTGTGGTTTTGCCACCTTTATAATTACAGACAGTAAACTTTTGACTGAATTTGGCATTGTAGCTTCGATAAATATACTATGCATCTTTATGCTTTCCATTCTTATTATACCAATTGTGTATAGCTTCATGTACCCGCCAAAATCAAAACATCTGAAACACCTCAACAAAAAATGGATAGATGCTTTTGTAAACTGGATGGAGCATATAGTAAGGGAAAAAAGGATAACTATTTATTCCATCTCTTTGATAGCGCTAATAATTAGCATTATTGGGATTTATCAAATTAAAATTTCCGGGAATCTTGTTGAAGATATGCCTAAAAACACCGGCTTTTATAAAGACATCCAATTTTTTGATGAAGAGTTTAACGGAATCATGCCAATTGAAATTGTTATAGATACAGAAAGGAAAAAAGGGGTGTTAAAACCTGTTACACTGAAAAAAATGAATGAGTTGGGGGAAATGATTGAAGAGACCCCTGAATTATCCAAACCCATATCCGTTGTTAATTTAGTAAAGTATTCCAAGCAGGCTTTTTATAGCGGGATTCCTAAATATTACCAATTACCCACTTCTCAGGAATACAATTTTATTATGGATGTAGCCCGAAAATCTCAGGGTAATGAAGGGTTAATTGAAAATTTTGTCGACAGCACTGGGCAGGTTGCCAGGATTACCACTTTCATCAAAGATGTACCGACAGACAGAATGGAAGAAATTGAAAAATCGATGCTAGATGAAATCAAGAAGATTTTTCCGGCCGATCGTTTTAATGTTTATGTGACCGGAAAAGCATTACTTTTTTTAAAAGGCACTAAATATTTAGTAAAGAATTTAGTGCTTTCTTTATCTCTTGCTATTGGTTTAATAGCTCTATTTATGGCTTATTTATTTCGTTCTTTCAGAATGATCGTTATTTCTTTAATTCCAAATCTTTTACCCCTGGCTATTACTGCAGGTATTATGGGTTTTGTAGGTGTGCCCATTAAACCTTCAACGATATTAGTTTTTAGTATCGCATTCGGGATTTCAGTAGATG